>DASUEC010000212.1:0-4629 GCA_036275255.1 Limnobacter sp.
AGCTCGTGGGTGAAGCTCAAGAAAATGGCAATCACCGGAATGGTGATGTACCAGGCCAGCATGCCTTCCAGATAAGCCCAACCCGTGGCCAGTGCACCCACCATGGAGAGCAGCAGAATGCCCATTCCGATGGCATCCTGGTGCTGAAGAATTGGATACTTGGCCCGAATGCGATCACCCTCAGCCAGAATGGCGCTCTTGATCACTGCGATGCGCTTTTGATCTTGCGCATTGATGTGATTTTGCTTGATGCGAGAGCCTGGCTTGGCCGCATCCGCTTGCCCCAGCAATTTTTCACTCAAATTTGACATTGCGAAGTCCCCTTGTGATTTGCCTTTTATGGATTGAAGTATGCTTAAAAGCATTCGGACAAGCTTGTTTTTACACGACAAGCACATGACTTTGCGCGCCAACCCACATTGAAAACACACCACAACACCTCACCCACCGCACTGGCCAGCTGGATGAGGGGCCTGGCCAAAGAGCTTGAACAGCGCGGGCTGGACGCACCCGCCTTGTTTGCGCAGTCAGGCCTGGATTACGCCCTGCTGGACGCCCCAGAGGCCAGGTACCTGGTGAGCAACACAACAGCCCTTTGGCAAAAAGCGGTCGAATTGACTGCCGATGAAGCGCTTGGCCTGAAGGCCATTCGCCACATCACCCCGGCCACCTTTCATGCGGTGGGCTTGAGCGTGATGGCCAGTGCAACCCTGGAGGAGGCCTTTGGCCGCATGAGCCGCTTCGTCGACCTGGTGACCGACGCCAGCGAAATGAAACTCTGCACAGACGCCACACACTTTGTGGTGGAGCTGAACCTTCGGGAAGGCGCACAACCCGCCATCCAGTCCATGGATGGTTTTGCCTGCCTGCTTGCCAACGCAGGCAGGGGCCTTGGGGAGCCCTCACTGCTGCCACTGCGGGTGGAACTGAGCCGCCCACACCCACAGCCGGGCAACCTGGGATTTTTTGAAAAATCATTTGTGGCCCCCGTGGCGTTTGGCCAGCCAGGCATCCGGATTGTGTACGCCCTGGACACCGTTAAAGCCAGGCTCAAGGGCGCAAACCGCCTGATTGCCGAACACCTGGACCAGGCCAGCCAAGCGGCCATTGAGCGACTCAAGCCAAGCCCCACACTGCGCAAAAGCGTGCGGGACTTGGTGTTGCGCAATTTGCAACAGGGTGCCCCAAACCTCGACGACGTGGCGTCGCACCTGGCCATGAGCACCCGCAACCTGCAACGCAAACTGGCCGAAGAGGGAAGCAGCTTGGCCGACATTGTGGACGATGTTCGCCGTGAAGAGGCCAAGCGACTGCTGGCCAACACACAGGCCCCCCTCACAGCCATCGCACTCGACCTTGGCTTCTCAGACGCATCTGCCTTCAGCCGCGCCTGCAAGCGGTGGTTCGGCAAACCCCCTTCCGAGCTCCGTTCGCCGAACTAGGCCTTTCTAGAACGATTCATCTAGTGCGGGGGTACAGCTCTTGCACATGTCAGGCAAAGTCACATGGATTTGACAGGCACTCCGCCAGCAATGTGACTACTTATGCCTGGAGATGGTGCAATGCAACAAAGCAATACCTACAGAAAACTTCTAGCCCGTGCACTCGGTTTGAGCGTGGTTCTTTTGAGCGCGGCGTCATTTGGTGCAACCCTGTTGCCAATCGACAAACTGCCCCCATCACCAAGCGTGCGGGATGTGAGCAAGGCCAGCCGAGTGTCCGAACCCCTTCATTACACCGCACCACAAATACTGCTGAACGATCCCGAGGGGGTGAAATACCCCGGCGATGTGGAGGCACAGGTGCGCTACCCACTCGATGGCGATGGCCCCTTTCCTGTGGTGCTGTATCTGCATGGTCGCCACGTGACTTGCAGCTACCTGGGCACTGAATTCCTGAGCTCGGGGGAATGCGAACTCGAGATCCCCGGCCTGGTCGGCGCACCGATCCAACTGCTCAAGAGTGTGGACAGCTACAAGGGATACGACTACATGGCCCAAAACCTTGCGGCGCAAGGTTACGTGGTTATCTCCATCAATGCCAATGATGTGAACGACAAGGACCTGGTCGGCAATGCAGGGGCCAACGAACGCTCTCAATTGATTCTTCACCACCTGGATATTCTGCGCGAGATCAACAGAACCGGCTTTTACAGCCGCTTGAGCGACCCATACCTGCTATCTGGCTTGCGCGGAAAAATTGACATCGGCAGCATCGGTCTGATGGGCCATTCGCGCGGCGGCCAGGGCGTGACACAGGTGCTGGCGGTCAACAACAACCGCCCCGCCACCCTGGAGGTGGGCGGAAACATCTACCAGCCAGGCGATCCGTTCATTGCCCCGCATCAAATCAAGGCCGTGTTTGCGCTGGCTCCAACCAACTTTGACTACATTGCAGCGCCCAACGTGAACTTTGCAGTGCTGCTCCCCTACTGCGACGGCGACGTGTCCAACCTGCAGGGCGCCTTCATGTATGACAAGAGCCGTTACCTCACAGAAACCACCGAGACGCCAAAATTCCAAGTGGTCACCATGGGTGCGAACCACAACTTTTACAACACAATCTGGTCGGGGGACGATTACTCCAACGCAGACAGCCACTGTGACTTGTCGACCCCGAACAACGGACGGGACTCCCCTGTGGATCAAAGGCGACATGGCGAGTTTCTGATGTCATCATTCTTCAGGCTGTTTTTGGGCAATGAAGCACAGTTTGCGCCGTATTGGTCGGGCAATGCCGGGCTGGCCACCGATGCATGCCCCGTGGACAAGACCAGCGACATTGCTGCGTGCAATGCGCGCGTGCACTTGAGCATTCAGGCCCCGGCATCCAAACGGCTTGTGATTGATGACGTGCTGGACGCAGACTCGCTGGCCACCAACAACCTGAACGGTGCAAACACACCCAAAGACCTGGACCGTTTCGAGTTCTGCAACACAAGCAGCCCAACCGGCGTGGTGGCATCGGCTGCTTGCCCAAGCCTTCGGACCTGGGCCACCGCAGGCCAGCTTTATGTGGAATCGGACAACACCCAGTCTGCCCTGACGTTTGCACTGGGTGACAAAAACCTCAAGCCCTATGACAGCCTCACATTCCGGGCGGGCTTGCCTGTGTTTGATGGCGCAGGCGCATTAACAGAGCCGCCTGCCATGTCTGTTACATTGACTGACAAGACGGGCAAATCTCAAACCGTCTCCGTGTCTGCGTATTCACGCGCATTGTATGTGCCCCCTGGCGATGCCAGCAACCCGGAGGGCGCAAAAACCCTGCTCAACATGGTCAAACTGCCTTTGAATGCCTTTAAAGGGATCGACTTTGAACATGTGCAAAGCGTCGCCCTGGTCAATAACAGCCTGGTGAAGCTCCAATTGACCGATGTGCAGTTTCAGGCGCTGGGCGGGCCATTGGTGTTACCACCAGACAATCCGGATGATGAAGGCAACGACGGAACACTTGACCCCTCTGAAAACGGAGGCGGTGTGCCCACCAACCAAGCCGCACAAGGCGGTGGTGGTGGCATGTCACTGCTAGGTTTGCTGGCCTTGATGGGTTGCCTGGCGGTGTGGCGACGCCGACCCTGATCAGGAGCCACGCAGCATGGCCAGCGGTGTTTTGATGACCAAGGCCAGGTCGCTGGCAAACGACGCCTTGTCAACATAGATTTGATCAAAGCGGGCACGGCATTCGAAGGTTGTATCGTGCCGTGCGTACACTTGCCAATAGCCCGTCAAACCGGGCTTGACAGCAATGTACTTGCTCAAGACCACCGGGTGATACAACATCACCTGGTCTTGGGCAAACGGCCTTGGCCCCACCACACTCATGGTGCCGTTGAGCACATTGAAAAACTGCGGCAACTCATCGACGCTGGTGCGCCGCAACCACCGCCCCAGGCGTGTAACCCGCGGGTCCACCTTAAGCTTTTGAGTCGCATGCCACTCGCGGGCAATCTCGGGATTGGATTGAATAAGCTGCCTGAGCGCCTCCTCGGCATTCACCGACATGGTTCTGAACTTCCAGCAGTTGAAAGGCACACCGTTGCGCCCGATTCGCTTCTGGCTGTAAAAGACGGGACCACCGTCCAAAGACACCAGCAGGCAAAGCACCAGCCAGATCGGCATGGTGAGGAGAATGACGGAAAGGGAAAAAGCAATGTCGAAAAGCCTTTTGCCGGTTGAGCGAAGATAAGGCCCAACTTGAGAAGCCGACACGTGCAACAAAGGATCAAGGTCGTTGAGTTTCATGGGAAGCGTACAAGTGGGTTACAAACTGTTCACAGGCCGCAACAGGCGCTGCGCTCTTTGTTGTGTCCTCGTACCTTCCTGAAGTGCCTTGGTTAACCCAAAACACCTTCTTTTTTTCAAAAGTATTTTCCGTTCTGCAGGCCCAGTCAAACTGGTTATCCGTTCTGGTAACCCTTATACCCATATGGAGTCACTCGTTTGAGATTCCCCGCATTTTTGGCCAAGCTCGTGCCATTGGCAGGAGAAAAAACCATGCACAGCAAAGAATCATCGCAGAGACTGTGTGTCTGCCTTACCCCACTGCACGTGTTGATTGCATCACGGCTGAGCAAAAGCACTGGCATGCGGTTTGACATGGGCGTCTACATGGCCTACCAGCAAGACG
>DASUEC010000213.1:0-8229 GCA_036275255.1 Limnobacter sp.
CAGCGCGGGCCAATACACCATCAAGGATTCGCGTGGCGAAACCACCTCGGCCGAGCTGGTGCTGTCGGCTGTCGGGCTGGCTCCAAGAACAACACTGGCCAAACAGGCTGGTCTTGCCGTGGCACGCGGGATTGTTGTTAACACCCTGGGCCAAACCAGCCAAACCAATGTGTACGCCATAGGCGATTGCGCAGAGTACGCTGGCAAATATGTTCTGCCCTACATCATGCCGGTGATGCAAGCCGCAAGGGCGATGGCGCAAACCCTGGCCGGCAAACCAACAGAGATTAAGTTTCCGGCCATGCCAGTGAGCGTTAAAACCCCGGACTGCCCTGCAGTGGTCAATCCACCCCTGCCTGAGCATGTGGGCCAATGGGAGGTCACACACACTGAAGACGGCGTGAAGGCCTTGTTCAAAGGCACCGATGGTGCCTTGTTGGGCATGGTCCTGCTGGGGGACGCCAGCAAAGAGCGGCAAGCCCTAACCCCCCTCCTGCCGGCGATGCTTTAAAATCGCTGCATTCATTTTTAGACTGGAATCCAGATGGCTCAATACGTATTCAGCATGAACCGGGTGGGAAAAATCGTTCCCCCCAAGCGGCAAATCCTCAAAGACATTTCCTTGAGCTTTTTCCCCGGCGCAAAAATTGGCGTGCTGGGCTTGAACGGCTCTGGCAAATCCACTCTGCTGAAAATCATGGCTGGGGTGGACAAAGACATTGAGGGCGAGGCCGTGCCCATGCCCAATTTGAACATTGGGTATTTGAGCCAGGAGCCCGAGCTGAACCCCGAGCACACGGTTCGCCAGGCTGTGGAAGAAGGCTTGGGTGACCTGGGCATCGCCCAGCAAAAGCTGGAAGAAATTTATGCCGCCTACGCTGAACCCGACGCAGACTTCGACAAACTGGCCGAAGAACAAGCCAAGTGGGAGGCTGTGATTGCCGCAGCAGGCAACGATGCAGACCATTTGATGGAAATTGCAGCAGACTCCTTGCGCTTGCCCCCCTGGGAGGCCATTGTGGGCAATCTGTCGGGTGGTGAAAAACGCCGCGTGGCGCTGTGCCGCCTGCTGATGAGCAAGCCTGACATGCTGCTGCTTGACGAACCCACCAACCACCTGGATGCAGAATCGGTGCATTGGCTTGAGCAGTTTTTGCACAAATTCCCGGGGACCGTGGTGGCTGTGACCCACGACCGCTACTTTTTGGACAATGCAGCCGAATGGATTCTCGAACTGGACCGCGGCCACGGCATTCCCTGGAAAGGCAATTACAGCAGCTGGCTGGACCAAAAACAGGATCGCCTGAAACAGGAAGAGGCCAGTGAATCGGCCCGCCAAAAAGCACTGAAAAAAGAACTGGAATGGGTGCGCCAAAACCCCAAGGGCCGCCAGGCCAAATCAAAGGCACGGATTGCGCGCTTTGAAGAGCTCTCCAGCCACGAATACCAAAAGCGAAACGAAACCCAAGAGATTTTCATTCCCGTGGCGGAGCGCTTGGGCAATGAGGTGATTGAGTTTGAGAACGTGAGCAAGGCCTTTGGCGACCGCCTGCTGATCGACAACCTCAGCTTCAAGATTCCACCCGGTGCCATCGTCGGTGTAATCGGCCCCAACGGCGCGGGCAAGTCCACGCTGTTCAAAATGATTGCAGGCAAAGAGCAACCCAGCAGCGGCACCATCAAGATTGGTTCAACAGTGCGCATGGCGATGGTGGACCAGGCACGCGACAGCCTGCCCAACGACAAAACCGTGTTTGACGGTGTGGCCGAGGGCGCTGACATTCTCACCGTGGGCAAGTTTGAGATGCCTGCACGAGCCTACCTGGGTCGGTTCAACTTCAAAGGCGGGGACCAGCAAAAAATCATTGGCAATTTGTCCGGTGGCGAACGAGGCCGCCTGCACCTGGCCAAAACCCTGATTTCGGGCGGCAACCTGCTGATGCTGGACGAACCCTCCAACGACCTGGACGTCGAAACACTGCGTGCGCTGGAAGACGCCCTGCTGGAGTTTGCGGGCACCGTGTTGGTGACCTCCCACGACCGCTGGTTTTTGGACCGCATTGCCACACACATCCTCGCCTGCGAGGGCGATTCACAGTGGGTGTTCTTCGACGGCAACTTCCAGGAATACGAGGCCGACAAGATCAAGCGCCTGGGCGAGGAAGGTGCCCGACCCAAGCGCGTTCGTTACAAGCCTCTGAAGTAAAGCCTTCAGTGAGTCAAGCGGGGCTCACTTTGTTTTGTGTTTTGGTCTCAAAATCACTGGCATCGTGACGCTCCCACAACTGCTCCTCGGGCTTTCCCCAAGTCCGGTTGACCATGCGACCCCGCTGCACAGCGGGCCGCTTGCCCACCTGCTCTGCCCATCGCAACACATTTTTGTATTCGTGCGTGCTTAAAAACTCGGCCGCGTTATAAACAGCGCCCACCGCCACGCCACCATACCAAGGCCATATGGCCATGTCGGCAATCGAGTACTCACTGCCAGCCACGTATTCATTCTCCGCCAACTGGCGATCCAGCACATCCAGCTGGCGCTTCACTTCCATGGCAAACCGGTTGATGGGGTACTCATACTTCTCTGGCGCATACACATAAAAATGCCCAAAACCGCCACCCAGCACAGGTGCGCTGCCCATCTGCCAAAAGAGCCAGTTCAAGGTCTCTGTGCGCTTGGCTGGGTCTTTGGGCAAAAAGGCAGCAAATTTTTCTGCCAGGTACACCAGGATAGAACCCGACTCAAACACACGCGTCGGCGTGGGCGTGCTGTGGTCCACCAGCACCGGGATTTTGCTGTTGGGGTTGGCCTTCACAAAGCCAGAGCCGAACTGCTCGCCCTCGTTGATCTTGATGAGGTGGGCGTCGTATTCTGCACCAGCGTGGCCCTGGGCCAGCAACTCCTCCAGCATCACAGTGACTTTCACCCCATTGGGCGTGGCCAGCGAATACAACTGCAAAGGGTGCTTGCCCACGGGCAACGCTTTGTCATGGGTTGGTCCTGCAATCGGGCGATTGATGCTGGCAAATGCCCCGCCGCTGGCTTTCTCCCAGGTCCAAACTTTGGGTGGTGTATACACGTCTTGACTCATCGCACTACTCCTGAAACGATGGTTAAAGAAAGTTCCTTACGGAGCTTACCTGAACTACAAGTTGAAAAATTTGATCTTCACCCTGTAGAGTTATCGAAACTTCCTATAGAGAAATTTGATAATTCCGATTGGACTGATAGCTTTTTACCGAACTACACTGGTTCGGCAATAACAATTGCTTAACAGCAGAGGAGAGAAGCAATGAGCAACGAATTGAAGTGCCCAGTCATGCATGACACACCGGCCAATGCGCGTGCGGGTGTTTCCACCAACGCCGATTGGTGGCCCAATCAAATCAACTTGAGGCTCTTGAACCAGAATTCCCCACTGACCGACCCCATGGGTGAGTCTTACAGCTACGCCGAAGAGCTCAAAAAGCTGGATGTGCAAGCGCTGCTGAAGGACCTGCGCGCCCTGATGACCGACTCCCAAGACTGGTGGCCTGCCGACTATGGTCACTATGGCCCCTTGTTTGTGCGCATGTCCTGGCACGCCGCGGGCACCTATCGGATTCACGATGGCCGCGGTGGGGCGGGCACCGGCATGCAGCGCTTTGCGCCCTTGAACAGTTGGCCAGACAACGGCAACCTCGACAAGGCGCGCCGCTTGTTGTGGCCCATCAAGCAAAAGTATGGCAAGCAAATTTCGTGGTCTGATTTGTTCGTGTTGGCCGGCACATTGGGCATGGACACCATGGGCTTCAAGACCTTTGGCTTTGCTTTTGGTCGCCCCGACGTGTATGAGCCCGAGGAGGTGTATTGGGGCCCTGAAGGCGAGTGGCTCGCAACCAGCGACAAACCCAACAGCCGCTACTCCGGCAAGCGCGATTTGGCCAACCCATTGGCTGCCGTGCAAATGGGCTTGATTTATGTGAACCCCGAAGGCCCGGACGGCAACCCCGACCCCAAGCTGTCGGCCCACGACATTCGCGACACCTTTGCGCGCATGGCGATGAACGACTATGAAACCGTCGCACTGGTGGCCGGTGGCCACACCTTCGGCAAAGCCCATGGCGCGGGCAACCCCAACCTGGTTGGCCCGGCCCCCGAAGGCGCACCCATTGAAGAGCAAGGCTTTGGCTGGATTAACCAGCACGGCACAGGCAAAGGCGCTCACGCCACCACCAGTGGTATAGAAGGCGCATGGAAACCCAACCCCACCACATGGGACATGGGCTACCTGGAAACACTGTTCAAATACGATTGGGAACTGACCAAGAGCCCAGCCGGTGCGCACCAATGGAAACCCAAGGGCAACGCAGGTGCGGGCACCGTGGTGGATGCGCACGACCCCACCAAGTTCCACCAGCCAATGATGACCACAGCCGACCTGGCGCTGCGTTTTGATCCAGATTACGAAAAGGTTTCACGCCACTTTTTGGCCAATCCCGACGAATTTGCAGATGCATACGCCCGCGCATGGTTCAAGTTGACACATCGCGACATGGGGCCAAAATCCCGCTACTTTGGCCCATTGGTGCCCAAAGAAGACCTGATCTGGCAAGACCCTGTACCCGCTGTAGATCACAAACTGGTGGACGATGCCGACGTGGCAGCCCTGAAGGCGAAAGTGCTGGCCAGCGGCCTGAGCACCGCCGAACTGGTGAGCACCGCTTGGGCCTCGGCTGCAAGTTACCGCAACAGCGACAAGCGCGGCGGAGCCAACGGCGCACGCATTCGCCTGGCCCCGCAAAAGGATTGGGCTGTGAACCAGCCAGCACAATTGGCCAAAGCAATCGCCACCCTGGAAGGCATTCAGAAAGACTTCAATGCCTCTGCCGCTGGCGGCAAGAAAATCTCTCTGGCCGACCTGATTGTGCTGGCTGGTGGCGCTGGTGTAGAAGCCGCTGCCAGGAAGGCCGGCCACAACGTGACTGTGCCCTTCCACCCCGGTCGCACCGATGCTTCACAAGACCAAACCGATGTGGAATCGTTTGATGTGCTGGAACCCCACGCCGACGGCTTCCGCAACTTTGCCAAGCCTGGCCTGGAAGACAGCGCCGCGGAACGCCTCATCGACAAGGCCGCGTTGCTCGGGCTGACAGCACCTGATATGACTGTGCTGGTGGGTGGCCTGCGTGTGATGGGAGCCAACACCAACGGTGCCAAGCATGGTGTGTTTACCCAAAACGTGGGCAGCCTCACCAACGACTTTTTCATCAACCTGCTGGACATGGGCACCAAATGGTCCAAGACCGACAAAGCAGGTGTGCTGGAAGGTCGCGACCGCAAGACTGGCAACGTGAAGTGGACTGGTACCCTGGCCGATCTGGTGTTTGGCTCAAACTCCCAACTGCGCGCATTGTGTGAGGTGTACGCAGCCAACGACGCACAGGACAAATTTGTGAAAGACTTTGTGTCGGCCTGGGTCAAGGTGATGGAAGCCGATCGCTTTGATTTGCACCCATGCTGATCTGCGATTTGTGAGGCAGTGAAATGAAAAAAGCCCACCGCGAAGGTGGGCTTTTTTTGGACCAACCATGCCGATACCGGCTTTGGTGTTTAATCTGGATGCTTGCTGCCAGCGCAGATATCCGGCTCCGCCAACGGGTTCAGCCATTGCCTCAGGCTTGCAACGCGGGCCTGTGTAAAGTGAAGCATGCTGGCACACTGACACATGGTGAATGAAGAGCCGTAGTCCAGGGGGTTGTACGACGGAAACTGCATATCCAGTTCAGCTTTCACATGTTTGCTCCAAAGCTTCTGGCTTTTGTCAAAGGCTTTCAAAAAGATTGCATCGGTCTGCTTATTGACTTTAATGCTCGCGATGATGTGCGCCATCTCTTGATTGGCGACAAGCAACTCCGCGCAAAAGTCTTGGTCTTGATTGATGTCGCCACGAGCAATGCCAGGCATAGCCATCACACAAGCAAGAAAAATTCTGAAAATGGCTTGATTCATAAACTTTCTGCCAATCACCAGCTTAAGCCGCAATCAATCCGCCAATCATCTTCCACCGATCGAAAGCACTGTCAGCGAATCCATAGCAAGCAATCCGAACATAAGATTTTCATAATTCGCAGTTGTCAAACTTGGCCTCCAGAGAGTAATCACCGAGAGTGGTGTGCATCGACGCTTTCTCACCCCGTCTCTCTTTCCAATACAGTGAAGATATCGTCACATGAGGGATACTGCAATGAAAAATGTGGTTGTAATTCTGGCTAGCATAATTCTTAATCCGCTCGCTCAAGCCGCCAATTTTGGCTCTTGGTTCAACGACATCACCAACAGTGGTGACGCAGTGTTCTCCGCAACCATGAACGACAGCGGCAACCTCCTCGGCCAGTACTGCTATCTAGAACAAGGCAATTGCGTATGGCTTTTGGGTATGGACACAGCTTGCAAAGAAGGTGACAAATACGTTGTATTGGCCAACTCAGACACTGGCGCCGCACACATTTCGGTTTACTGTGGCGGTCAATTGAAAAGCGGAACGTATCAATACATTTTCAGCGAGTTTGATGCAGTGGACAACATCGTAAAAGAGGGAGCTCGAGTTGGTTTCGCAGTGCCTTTGCAACGCGACAATTTTAGGGTGGTGCGATTCGACCTAAAGGGGTCTAAACAAGCCATAACCGCCATGCAAACTGCTGTTCAAAGAGCAGCTGAATTAGCAGCCGAGCGATCCGCAAAGCAAAAAAATCAAAACAAATCCAAAGGCACAAAAGATCTGATTCTGTAAATCACGAGGTTAAGTCGCTTATCAGCTCAGCAAACAACGCTGGCTGCCTGGCCCGCAGATTACCCAACTCCACCTTTAACGCAAAGACCTCGGCTTGAGTTGCGTCTTTCTTGACGCGATTCAACTGCTGCGCAAGTTCCTGAAGTTGCACAATCGCCTCACGATTGACTTCATTTTTAACAGGAATTTCGTCGACAATTGCCAGCACAGCCTCTGTCAAATAGCCCAATTGCCGGCCATAAGAGGCAGTTTCAAAAAGCTTCTGTTCGGTGGCGCCATGACCAGCGCTTGCCGGAATGGTGCCAAAAAACCAATTCATATCGGGCTCAATGCGTTGCCGCACATCGCCGCTCAAGGGCCAGTGCAAATGCGGAGCCCACACCCAAAACCATGGAAACATAAAGAGCCTCCTCAGATTACCCGAAAGCACAACAAACCGCTTGCCCTGATGGTAAAGCATCCCAGCACCGTCCACAAAAATACCCCCCGGTGACGCCACAAGCCTTTTGTAACAGCAAAGAAAATCCGCCCCGTGACCGGAGCCTTTTGGTCTAGAGATCGAACATTTGCGAACTTTGGTTTAGCCCATGGCACACAATCGAAGTGCCGCATTTGTAGCACGAAGATTGCCGCGTATCCGCACCACACCGCGGCCTATGATCTGCCAGCTTCACTATCCCCCCAATCCCCATCAGGCGCAGCATGTCCCTCTCCAGCATTCAGGCCCTTCACGATCTCGCAGAAACAAGTCTTGCCAGCTATGTTTACCTAGACGACAACAACAGAAGTCAGCTAGAACACATGCTTCAAAACAAAGGCTTGTACGGCGAATTCACCCCAGACCAAGCAAAATTGTTTGCTGAAAAATACGCCCTGCTGTCTGCACAACCAAACGTCGACCTAAGCGGATTCAGCGCAACACTGTTCCAAGACAAACAGGGGTTAAAAGTATTCGCCATTCGCGGCACCGAGGCCAATATTGCTACGCAAGTCCCAGCCGACTTGGTACTGGCCGACTTTCTAGGAATCGGCACGTGCGGCTATGCCAACATACAAGGCATAGAGATGTGCCGGTATTGGAAGCGCCTCATGACACCCGGCGGGCAAGTCGTAAGCTACAGCGATGACGAAATACGATCACTTTACGCCCTGCTACTTGGACCAATACTGGGAAACGACTTGCTGAAGCTGCCCGCATTCGCAATCTTGTCCGATGGCGGTTACCAAACATTCGCCCAAACGCTGCGTAAAGACCTTGGAATCGAATCTGGCACACCAGGCAAGTCAATCGTTGCACCAGGCGAACAGGTAAACGTCACGGGCCATAGCCTCGGGGGCCACTTGGCCATGTTGTTTTCACGCATATTCCCCAACAACGTGAACGAGGTTGTAACCCTCAATGCGCCCACGTTCTATTCACATGGCGATGCATTTCTAAATCGATTGGGATTTACAAGCG
>DASUEC010000214.1:0-6242 GCA_036275255.1 Limnobacter sp.
GCTGCAGCCGCCTTCAGCACAACCGAGTGGAACACCGCCACCCGCTGCAGCAGCGTATGTAACAACGCCAACACCCGCGGCAGCGCTTGGGCTGCAGCCGTCTGCAGCACAACCGCATGGAACACCGCCACCCGGTGCAGCAGTGCCTGCACCACCGCCACGACTCGCAGCGGCAGCGCTTGGGCTGCAGCCGTCTGCAGCACAACCGCGTGGAACACCGCCACCCACTGCGGCAGCGAATGTAACACCGCCACCACCCGCGGCAGCGGCAGCGCTTGGGCCGCAGCCGCCTGCAACTGAAGCGCCTGTAACACCGCCGCCTGCAGCGTCACCACCGGTCACACCGCCTTCGAGCTTTTTGGGGTTTTTCCGCAACGCAGAAATTGGATCGGGCAATCACAGCGACCATCGGGCAGATTATTTGCGTACGGAGTGGGCCGGGATTCTAAGCCGCCTCAATTACGGCAGTGATCTGGACGGCATGTCCGATCACTTGAAGGCCTTGGGCGTTGCGGGGCAGTTCAAGGATGCACATGCCCATGTGAATGCCGGTGCAATCGTTCAAAGTCCGATTGAGTACGCGCAGCTGGCAGGAGCGATTCTTCAAGGGGTGCCAGCCGAGGACAAATCAAACTTCAGGGGTCATGAAGTGGCTGCAAGACTGGCATCCATGCAATTGGTTGCCGCTGGTTTCAACACGAAAACCCTGGAAAGGGACGCCCCCCGGATGGATGAAAAGCTGACAAATAGCTTCTCAATATCAAAGCGATGGTTGTCCCTCGGCGGGGTTCGACAAATGGTAAAAAAGCCATCCAATCATCTCAAACCCCGGCTTGTTCTGCTCGACCGCATGCAGGAAGAAGCGCAGAGAACGCTGTTTTTTAAATCGCAAATCAATGTGGCCGCTGGCCACTTGGAGCGGGGCGCCGTTTTGGGTGACAATCTTGACCCGGCTCCGTCGGCTGAAAATTTGAATTTTGTTCAAAAGTTCGATGCCTTCGTCGTGGATGAAAGCAATGGCTCTTTGAGTTTTGGGATCACCGGAGATCCTGATGCGGCTTATTCCGACACTGTTGCAAATGATTTCGGTAGCACCAACAAAGTTTCTCCCGAGCATTTTGCATCACTGTTGGTTTTGGCCATGCCAAGAAACTTCCTGGTGTTGAACCCGGATGTGCCAAAAACCATACAAAAAGCCCTTGAAGAAAACACCCTGCAGGCAAAGGCCAATGCCTTGTTTGATGTGTATCAAGATGTGGCGGTGAGACTTGGCGAATTTGAGGGGCGAGTATTCAAAGAAAGCAGGCTTCGCACCACGACCCCTCAAAGTGCTGGGGCAACAGGCGCAGCAAGCAATCTGGCCGACCAGCCTATGACTGTATTGGAAACAGTCGCCTTGTTTGACAAAAATGTGAGAGACGTCTACCGACTGGGCGCTTTCAGAACTGCTGCAAGGGCCATTGCCAGCGGTTGGCACTTCAAAATTGTCAAGCCTTTTGTGGTCACCGTGGTGGAGCCCATTCGTGAGTCGCGCGCAAAGTTGCGGGCGGAAGCCTCACTTTCTGAAGTATTACAAAGGCGTTACGTTAATCCAGATCAAGACTTACGCAGCTTGCTTGTCAAACTGGAAAGGCGTAAGCGGCAAGCCAACCAGATCGACGCCAACACCAGCAAACTGGAGCTGGCGCTGATACGGAATATCAATGCTTATGTTCAGGGCAAATCCCCCCAGATCGACACAGCGCTCGATCTGAGCATTTCCGAAAACGGATGGGCCAAAGAATTGGTCGACAGTGCAATTGCATACGTCGCGAAGATATCCAAAGAGTCCTCGGGGTCAGGGGTCAGGGGGAGCGAATTGACGCGATTGCAATCACGCGCTGTCTACCGAGGCACCGCTTTTGCGCCCCCCTCAACAAACACCTAAGGGCGTGGATTAATCGCGCTTGCTTTGGCCGATTTTGCTTTCTTTGCCAGCAATCAGGTTGGCAATATTTTGTTTGTGCCTGAACACCAGCAAAGCGGCCATGATGGCTATTGCCGCGGCTTGGCCATTGGCTCCAAACAGCAAAAGGTTGTAGAAAACAGCAAACACGCTGGCCACCAGTGCCGCAAGGGACGAGTACCTGAAAAAGTACGCAATGACCAGCCATGTGACAGCGGTGGCAAGGCCCAAAATCCAATTGAGGCCAAGCAGCACACCCAGCGCGGTGGCCACACCTTTGCCACCTTCAAACTTGAAAAAGATGGGGTACAGGTGGCCCACAAATGCGGCGAGTCCCACCCACGCTATGTCACTGCGCGTGAGTCCCAAGGCATCCTGATAGTGAAATGCAAGCAACACGGCCACGGTGCCTTTCAGGGCGTCACCAAGCAGGGTAAGCACAGCCGCCTTTTTGTTGCCGCTGCGAAGCACATTGGTGGCGCCAGGGTTTTTGGAGCCATAAGTGCGTGGATCAGCCAGGCCAGAAAATTTCGACACAACCACAGCGAATGAAATCGATCCGATGAGGTAGGCTGCGATCAGGGCTGCTAGAAAGTTGAGCACGCTCGGGGTCTCCGCTGTTTGTTCTGGAAATTTGCCTATTGTGCCCCAAAGCCATGGTGGTTTTGTTTGCCTTGCGTGCGCTGCGAGCAAATTCTGGCTGGGCCGTTTGAACTCCATGTTGGCTGGGGTTACTTAGTGGGCCTTTAATCATCAGGCAACAATCATGAATGTGAACAACCAGAACAACCCCAACGATCCGCTGGCGCCATTTTTGGCCGCTTTGCCGCAGATTCATGTCCCAGCGCAGGCCTTTGGCAACGCTGCGGCTGAACAACCAGCCGGGCAGGCTCTGGCGCAAGCACCCGCCGCTTTGGTGCATCACATACCGCCTGCGGCCATGCAAGCGGCTGCACCCATTGACTTGCCGGTGCAACAGGCGCAGGCACAACAGCTTGATGGTGAAGGCACGCCGCCCGGGCAAGCCATTCCTGCGCAGTTGGAAGCACCTCCGGCACCCCGTCGTCTGGGACCCGGGGTGCACCGGTTTGGTCCGGCGGCTGGAGGGCGCGTCAGACGCGATTTGAATGTCGTATTTGAAGAAATGGCGCTTCGGCCTGCAACGCCAGCCACACAAGCGTCTACGAGTTCCACTCAAACCAGGTTTTCTCCACCCAGCGTTTGCAAACCTGGTTTGAAACGGCCCCATGGGCCAGATGAATACGATGGGTCACCAGGCGGCGGGCAAGGGCAGCAATTGCGGGTGTAAACTCACCGCATCATACTCTCGGCTTGGCACGCGGATGGCTGTTTTGCAATACGGCCCGCAAATGGTCTTTCGCGACATGCGTGTAAATTTGAGTCGTAGAAATATCGGCATGCCCCAAAAGCAATTGCACCACCCGAAGGTCTGCGCCATGGTTCAGAAGGTGTGTTGCAAACGCATGCCGAAGCACATGCGGGCTGATGGGGCTGTGAATGCCGGCTTGCAGGGCATACCGCTTGATGTTTTTCCAAAAGCCCTGGCGGGTCATCGGGCCGCCCAAGTGCGTCACAAACAAATGATCGCTGGGCTTGTTTTTGAGAAGCAGGTGACGCGCCTGCGTCACGTAAAGCTGTATCGCTTGTTGGGCGGGTTGCCCCATCGGCACCAGTCTTTCTTTGTTGCCTTTGCCCAAAACCTTGACAGCACCCGCATTCAGGTCGATGGCACGCATGGGCAGGTTGACCAGTTCTGAAACCCGCAGGCCACTGGCATACAGGAGTTCAAGCATGGCCCGGTCCCGCACGCCCGCTGGCTGGTTTAAATCTGGTGATTCAATGAGTGCAATGACCTGTATTTCGCCCAGGGTTTTTGGCACACGCAGGCCTTGCTTTGCGCTGCTCAGCGCTTGTGCCGGGTTGTGTGAAAGGTGCTTGCTGTGTGCTGCCCATGTGTAAAAGCGTTTGTAGCTGCTCAGTTTGCGGTTCAAGCTGCTTGCCTTGAGCGTTGTGAGGCCATGCACGTGCGCGCGCAGGTTGTCTTCGTCGATTTGGAGCAATGTAAGGCCGCATGTTGCCTGTGCCCACGCTGCCAACTGACGAAGGTCCGCTTTGTAGGCCTGCAGGGTTGCATCGGAAAGACCTTCTTCCAGCCACAGGCTGCTGCAAAATTCGTCAATCCATTCTGTGCTGCGGTCCATGCAAATCAGGGGGGGTGTGGGAAAATGTCTCCAGTTTACCTTGAGCAGCAAAGGAGCCTTTCGCCAATGACATCAATCGCCGATTTACGCAAGGAATACACCATGGCCACCTTGGATGAGGCCGATGCCCCTGCCAATCCCATGGATTTTTTTCGTGCATGGTTTGATCAGGCTTTGCAGGCTCAACTGCCAGAGCCCAACGCAATGACGCTTGCCACTGTCAATGCCCAGGGCAAACCGGCTGCACGCATTGTGTTGATCAAGGGCGTGGATGAGCGCGGCTTTGTGTTTTTTACCAATTACGACAGCCGAAAGGGGCAGGAGCTGGCAGCCAATCCGTGTGCGGCTTTGCTGTTTCACTGGACTGAGCTGGAGAGACAAGTTCGTGTTGAGGGCGTGGTAGAAAAAGTTTCGCCTGAGGAGTCTGATGCCTATTACATGTCCAGGCCCCTGGGGAGCCGGCTTGGTGCCTGGGCGTCGCCACAAAGCCAGGTGATTGAATCTCGCCGGGAGCTGGAAGACCGGTTGGCGGCTGCGCAGGTCGCCCAGCAAGCCGACCCCAAGCGGCCGCCATTTTGGGGTGGGTATCGCTTGGTGCCCAACTACTTCGAATTTTGGCAAGGGCGATCATCCCGCTTGCACGACCGCCTGGTTTATACGCCGATGCACGGCGGATGGTCTGTCCTGCGGCTGGCTCCGTAGGGTTCCACTGGCACGGTCATTCGGTTTGCGCTGACCGTTTTCAAGCCGGTTGGCGCGTTGGAGGCAGTACGCCCGTCCAATCACGGATGGGGTCTTCTCTCCACCAAGGGTTTCGCCCATCACGAGGTGAAAACCGGCCACATCACCTGCTGATGGAAGTGTGCTGGCCAGGGTTCTCCATGTTGATGGGTTCAACGGGTCACTCTTTACAGCCTGGATGGCCACCAATTGCTTGTCAGCCGGAAAACCGGCTTCTCGACTGGGGTGGTCATACACCGTCACCACGCTCTGAAGCCGGCTGTTCTCCAGGTCGAAGAGATGATCCACCAAGCGCTGATGCAATTTCGCGTTCAGCGGCTTGTTCGCTAGTGGCGTTTGATTGCCCAACGCATGGGATGTGGCGAGTTTAAGGTAGGGGTTGCTGCTGTGCATTGCAAAATCACTTTGCAGTGCTTGTTGGGCCAGGCCTGCCATTGCCTGGGTTTGGGTCTTGCTGTCCATCAAGTTGGCCAGCAAGCCGCCCATTCGCATGTACAGTGCGGTGTGGGGGCCAGTTTTGCATTTTGCATCTTGCAACAGTTCAGCGGCTTGAAAGGCTGCTGTTTGATTGCCCTGCTTGATTTGCTGATACACATGCTGCCCCAGGCAACTCGCATGAAAGGCCAGGTTTGACGGGGAGTCTTGGAGGTGCACATGGTCAGCCTGATCGGCCATGGCTGGTTGTTTGCAGAGGCTGCATTGGATTGAGTCATTCATGGGGGGTGGCATGGCGAACTGCGGTCAGGATTTGCGCGGTTGATCGAAAGAAAGGATTCTGGGATTGCTGGAATGTGATTTCAAATCCTCGCTGGAGACCCTTATGAGCTTTGAGGCTTCACTTTGAGGGCTCTGCTCATCTTTGCCCAGCAACGCACCCAATTGCACAAAATACTGCGCTCGGATTTTTCCCATGTCGAGCAGGTCGTCGAACCCGCGAAGAATGTTGGTCGAGGCATGTGCGCCCCCACTGTTGGCTTGGGCCAGTTGACGCCCCAGGCAGCTGGCATGGAATGCAAGTGGTTTGCCTTGAGTATTTTGCCTCAAGATGAAATCGGGCGATTGAGTGGCCACTGTCTCTCCGCAATGGTTGCAAGTGGCGAGGGCAGGTAGTTTGGGGGTGCCGGGTGTCATGTGAGTTCTGCATGAAAAGACCAAAATGATGAGTAACGGCCGGCGCCAAGCGGTTCCTTGCCGAATCGATTGATGGTTTTGCATGCAGCCTTCAACAGGCAGGCTGAAGTTTGGATTGCGGGCCTAGATCGCCTGCGCCACCCACTCCACCCAGTGACGCACCTCCACCGTGGCGTCGCTTTCCAGGTGCCCAAGGCATCCAA
>DASUEC010000215.1:0-3289 GCA_036275255.1 Limnobacter sp.
CGATCGCCTCCAACCAGGTCACCGGAACTTTCACCTGGGCCAGTTGCCCGCGCAGCGTGGCGTAGTCAAGATCACGCCCCTCTACAGCCTCAAAAGACGCAAGGCCTCGATCAACCATCAAGACGGATTGGGGTTTGTGCGCAGCCTTGTTGATCGCCTCATCCAGCAAAGGCTTGTAAGGCACCACTTTGCCACCCCGTGAACCAGCGTCTGCAGACACAATCACCGCAGGTCTTGCATCGTCGATGCGCGAGGCCAGACTGTGAGACGCAAAACCACCGAACACCACCGAATGAATGGCCCCAATCCGGGCACATGCGAGCATGGCAAACGCCGCCTCGGGAATCATCGGCATGTAGATCAGCACGCGATCGCCCTTCTTGACCCCCATCTGCAAGAGCATTGCAGCGGTGGTTTGTACTTCTTGGTGCAACTGGGCAAACGTGTATGTTCTCTCTTGATCCACTTCCGTGGACACATACACAAGCGCCGTCCGATCCGCCATGGTGCTTAAATGCCTGTCGACAGCGTTGTGGCACAAATTGGTCTGGCCGCCAACATACCAGGCAGAAAAAGGCGGGCGGGAGTCATCGAGCACCTTTTCAAATGGCTTGTGCCAATCTATGAGCTCAGCCTGCCTGGCCCAAAACCCTTTTGGATTGCGGATGGACTCATCGTAATAGTCCTGATAAGTGCCGTTGGATTGATGCTTGATTGCCTGAGTCACAGCCATTGTCTCCTCGTTGTGGTGCGTCCCTGCACGCGTGGCGCAAGTGTTACACCCCAGACTGTAAAAACACGCGCTTACGACACTCTGACTTGAACAAAAAATTATGTGTAATACGAACGGTTCTTATTTATTTAACGATTATTATTTGCTAATATAAAACTGACATCGTTTTGCATCACTTTGAACAAGGACTCGCAATTCCATCATGAACACCACACTGAAAAAACTGATTTGTGCCTCCATTGCTGCGGTCGCTGCCATGGGGTCTGCAGCCCACGCAGAAGACAAGGTTCTGAATCTGTACTCCGCGCGGCACTACGCGACAGACGAGGCCATGTACGCCAATTTCACCAAACAGACTGGCATTGCAATCAAGCGGCTTGAGCTCGGTGACGAGGCCCTGCTTGAACGCCTGCGCAGCGAAGGTGCCCGCAGCCCCGCCGACGTGGTGCTGATGGTCGACGCCGCCCGGCTGGCGATTGCCCAGCAGGAGGGATTGTTCCAGCCCATCAAATCCAAAGTGCTCAACGAGCGCATTCCGGCCCAGTACATTGGCGAAAATGGCTTGTGGTATGCATTCTCAGCCCGCAGCCGCGTGATTGTGTACAACAAGGCGAGCATTGACCCCAAGCAGGTGCAAAACTATGAAGACCTTGCCAAACCCGCCATGAAGGGCAAGGTTTGCACACGCACAGGTTCTCACCCATACATGCTCTCGTTAATGAGCTCACTGATCGGTCACTTGGGCGAACAGGGCGCGTCTGACTGGGCCAAGGGCATGGTGACCAACATGGCCCGAAGCCCCAAGGGCGGTGACACCGACCAGATTCGCGCCGTGGCCAGTGGAGAATGCGGTGTGGCACTCACCAACAGTTACTACTTCGTCCGCCTGATGAACTCCGCCAAGCCAGAGGACAAAGAAGTGATTGCCAAGGTTGGATTTGTTTGGCCCAACCAAAGCAGCTACGGAGCGCACATGAACGTCTCTGGCGGTGGTGTGGCTGCCAACGCCCCCAACAAGGACAATGCGATCAAGTTTTTGGAGTACTTGGCCAGCGACAGTGCCCAGCAATACTTTGCCAACGGCAACAATGAATGGCCAACTGCCAAAGGTGTAAAAACCAACAATCCAGCATTGCAAAGTCTTGGCGACTTTAAAGAAGACGTCACTCCCGCCAAAACGCTTGCCGCAAACACAGCCTTGTCGCAGCAAATCATGGACCGCACAGGCTACAAGTAAGCCATTTGCGGGCAAGGCGATGGTTTGTGGATTGTCTCTTGCCTGGCACGAGCCCCTTCATTTGAAGGGGCTTTTTTTATTACACATTGTTTAGAAGCTTGTTACACTCCCGAATATCAATCATGTAACCGGCAAGTAAATTGGTGAAGAAAGCGAACGATAACAACAAAAGCGCCACACCTCCCCTGATCCGTTCTGGATCAATCGAAGCGAAAGCCAGCAAACGCCTGGGCACCCGCAAAGTGCCCAAAGAGCAGAGGATGGGGCAAATTCTGGATGTGGCTGGGGCTGTTTTTTCCCAACGCGGCTTCCATTCCACCAGCATGGAAGAAATTGCTGAAGGTGCCGGGGTCACAAAGCCCCTGCTGTACAGGTACTTTGGCTCCAAAGATGCGCTGTATCTTGCGACCATCACGCAGGTGGGCAATCACCTCATGTCGGGTCTTTCCATGCTGATGGCCAACCCGAATCCACGCGACCGATTAAAGCTCATCATGCTCAGCTTCCTCACTTTTGTAGAGCGGCATCGGGAAGGCTGGTCGGTGCTTTACAACGAGGCTCTCACAAGCGTGGGCCCTGTGGGTGAAAAGGTGGCTTACTTCCGGAACAGTTTTATTGAAGCATCCGCCCGCACCATCGAAGAGTTGAACGATCCCGAGACCAAGGGGACACCTTCCAAGGCGTCCATCCAGGCGGTGGCTCTGGCCAACATCATGGTGGGCGCGGTAGAGGCCGGCGCACGTTGGTGGATTCAGCATCCTGAAATTTCCATCAAAGACATGCAAAAACTCATCGAAAGCAGCTTGATGCCGGGCCTGTCCAGTTAAGTCGCACCTATGGGGCCTGCGCTTTGCCCATCTCGTTTGCGATTTGCCCATCTCGTTTGCGCTTTGAATCCACCGGGGCCAAGCCCCTTGGCGACGGCCAATCTGTGATTCCCTCCCTGAGCCTCGCCCGAACTGAGGCCCACCGTTCATGCTTGGCACGGTCGGGCAGATTGTCCTGAAGGTCGCTGCAGGGGCATGGGCGCCCGGTGGCTTCTGGGCGCAAGTGAGGCGGCGCAGGTGCGTGGCGCATGGCGTGTCACGCAGCCGCTTCGGCCCAAGGCCGGGGCAGATGGCTTGGTGCGAGCATCCAGAAAACCTGCCCTTGCGTGCCGCAAAGGACCGGTGCTAGCCAACCGCAGGTGGCTGGCAGGGACCGAGCCCGACCGCGCAGTTTTGTCGGGGCGAACCCAGGGCATTCAGGCCCAGCAAGGGATCAACAGGTTTTCAGCGAGAAACAAGACTCTGCTCGGCCTGGACCAAGAACAAGGCTCG
>DASUEC010000216.1:0-5407 GCA_036275255.1 Limnobacter sp.
GTTCATGCCTTGCTCCAACGCACGCCAGCCGATCGGCAACAAACCATGGATTGGCTGATCAAGAACAGGGATTTGATTGGTGAACACTTGGCTGCGAACCTGCGAAGCAAAAAATTTGAGACGCTGATCAGCAAACAAGACGCTGCGGGTCAATGGTTTTTGAACCAATTGACTGAGCGGGCAATTCTCGGCGCCCCAGTGCATTTGCCCACAAAAATTCGACGAAACTCATTGCGGGAAGCGGCCGACAAATTGACTGTTCTTACAGAAAGCAAATCGGCACCCAAGGAGGGTGCCGATGAACATTCCACGAACTGAGTGTGAGCCGGGTCTTCAGTCTGGCTGCTTTGGTTTGTCACGCAGCTCGCGGCGCAAAATTTTGCCCACAGGGGTTTTGGGCAATTCGTCGCGGAACTCAACAAACGACGGGATTTTGTAACCGGTGAGGTTTTGACGGCAATGCGCAATCAAATCCTCTTTGGTGATGCTGGGGTCTTTTTTAACAACCACCAGCTTGACCTTTTCGCCGGTCACGGGGTCGGGCATGCCGACCACGCCACACTCCAGAACACCAGGGTGTTGTGCGACCACGTCTTCAATTTCGTTGGGGAACACATTGAAACCAGACACAATGATCATGTCTTTTTTGCGGTCCACAATCTTGAGGAAGCCTTTCTCATCCATGATGCCGATGTCGCCGGTGGCAAGCCAACCGTCTTGGTCGATGGTCTTGGCGGTCTCTTCAGGGCGATTGAGGTAGCCCTTCATCACTTGAGGACCCTTCACGCAGATCTCGCCCACATCGCCCACACCACCCCATAGGCCATTGTCCAGCTTCAGACGCACATCGGTGCCAGGGATGGGCATGCCGACGTTGCCACGGAATGCAGGAGGCTGCTCGCCATGCAATGGGGGCACGGTGACCACGGGCGAGGTTTCAGTCATGCCAAAACCTTCAGAGATGGCACACCCGGTGACTTTGTACCAGCGTTCGGCAATCGGCTGTTGCAATGCCATGCCACCAGACATGGTGAACTTGAGCTTGGAGAAATCACGTGCACAGAACTCGGCGTTGTTGAGGAAAGCATTGAACAGTGTGTTCACGCCGGTGATCACATGGAATTCTTCTTTGCGAAGCACCTTCATCACGGTGTTAACGTCGCGCGGGTTGGCAATCAGGATGTTGCGCGCGCCGAAGGTCATGAACAGCATGCAGTTCACGGCCAAGGCATAGATGTGATAGAGCGGCAGCATGGTGACCACGGTGATGGGCTCTTTGCCAATGGCTTCGGTCATCCAGGCCAGGCCTTGCGCCATGTTGCTCATCAGGTTGCGTTGCGTGAGCATGGCTCCCTTTGACACACCCGTGGTACCTCCGGTGTATTGCAGCAGCGCCACATCGTCCAGGGTTGGCACGGGTGCTGGGTAGCTCACACCCTTGCCCGCAGCCAGTGCCTTCTTCAGGGGCATGGCTTGGGGCAGGTTGTATGCGGGCACCAGCTTCTTGATTTTGCGCATCACGAAGTTGATGATCAGGCCTTTCAGGCCGCCCAGCAAGTCGCCAAGCTGGGTAATGACAATGTTCTTCACCTTGGTGCCTTCCAGGGCGTTTTGCAAGGTGTTGCCAAAGTTCTCAAACACAACAATGGTGGTGGCACCCGAGTCTTTGAGCTGGTGATTCAACTCACGCACGGTGTAGAGCGGATTCACGTTGGTGAGCGTACAGCCCAGCTTCATGGCACCCACAAAACACACGGGAAATTGCACGCAGTTGGGCAGCATGATGGCCACCACGTCGCCCGCTTTTACGCCAACGCTCTGGAGGTAACCCGCAAACTGGTCGGACATCTCGTCGACCTGGCGATAACTGAACTCCGTGCCTGCCGACACAAAAGCAGGGCGGTCAGCAAATTTTTTGAGGCACTCGCTCACGAGCTGCAACATGCTGGTGTACCGCAGCGTGGGCATGTCACCCGACACGCCCGGTGGGTAATTCTTGGTCCAGTATCGGGACTCAAACAGCTCTTGGGCCTGTTTGCTCACAAAACCGTTGAACTGGTCTGGCGACACGTTGGGGGCGTCTTCGGGACGTGCTGACATGTGATGTATCTCCTGTAAACCGAGCCGATAGCAGTCAAGGAGTGCCATGTGAACTGGCGGTGTGTTGTCTCCCCGGCCAAGCGTTTGAATGCTCGATATTTATTGGTGTTGTATAAGACTTCCGGCAACGGTAACAATAACACTCTTGCCAGGGTTTTGGTGAAAATCGAGTCACTTGAGCAGAATAATCGATGATTTGAACACTTTTACTAAAAGATTACGCATGGGAGACTGTAGATCTACCACGGTGCTTGCGTAAGCAGAACCACTGCAATCACCATCGCGGCCGCAGCATTCCTGAAACACGCTGATCTGATCGACACCCCGACAAACAATGGCTACACACATTTGCAAGAAGCCGTTTTGGCTGGGGACACTGAACTGGTGAAGGCACTGGTTGAACAGGGGGCAAACATCAACTTGGCATCTTCAGAAACTCACCTGGGCAAAACAGCATTGCACATCGCCTACCGAAAGAACAACGCTCAAATGATTGAATTACTGGAAGGCCTTGGTGCCAACACAAAAAGCCAGGGATCTCAAAGGCAGATGCCCCCGAGACTTGAAGCCCTCAAAAAGCCTCGCCTCAGAATGGTTTAGACGTCAACGCGGTAACTAGTTAAACCCCAACCCACGTTGTTTGACCTCCAAACGACTCAAGACCGGTGTGATGCACGCATCCACCGACCCGAAGACCTGTTCCCAGTGGGAAAGGGGCTGGCTCGAGATCCACTGACGCATGTCGGCAAGCATTTGCTCGGCCGCCGGGGTGCCTGGCATGGCACCCCTGCTCCAGTGAACATTGGCCCACTCCGGCTTGCCCATGGCCTCGCAGGCAAGCTTCCAGAATTTGTGCTCCAGCGAGCCCACGGCCAAGTGGCGCCCATCGGCGGTTTTGTACACGTTGTAGCATGCCAACCCACCGCTTAGCAGATCGCTTTGGTGCCTGGCGGGCTTGCCTGTCAGCATGATCCACATTTGCTCCATGCTCTCGGGCATGATGTTTTGCTTCCACAGGTTGTGGGTCATGGAGATGTCTAAAAAGCTGCCCTGCCCGGTGCGCTGTGCTTTGAGAAGGGCAGCCAAAATGGCCTGCACCGCGTAGGCTGTGCCGCCCAACAGGTCCCCGAATTGCACGGCGGGTACGGGTATTTCTCCGCTGGCTGTTTGCAAACCGTCGAGCACGCCACTAAGTGCCATGTAATTGATGTCGTGGCCGGCCTTTTCTGCCAAGGGACCGGTTTGGCCATAACCGGTGATGCAGCACATGACCAAGCGGGGGTTTAAGGCACTGAGCACGTCAAACCCGCAACCCATGTCGGCCATCACGCCTGGCCGAAAACCGTCGATGAGCACATCGGCCTTGGCTGCATGGTCTTTGAGTGCCTGTATGCCTTCCGGGGTGCGGAAATCTGCTGTGATGACGGACTTTTTGCTGTTCAAAGCCTGATACAGCATCGGCATGCTTTTGGCATCGTCTCCGTGCGGGGGTTCGAGCTTGACAACATCTGCCCCCATTTGCTGCAAAATAAGCGCGGTGGCAGGGCCCGGAAGATTGCGGGACAAGTCAAGAACAGAGATGCCTTGCAGCATGGAGGGGTCTTGCAAAGGTGCCATTTTGATCAAACGATTGATTGAATATTGAAGTGTAAACCAATCTGATCGCTCCTTGCAAAACCTGCTGCCGTGACCGGCTACACGCGCTCAAGCAGCTGCCGGATGTAATCGCTTTGTGCATAGCGATCCCCGCGGCTTTTGATGCGATCGAGAACTCGCTGTGCGTTGTAATACGCCTTGACCGTGAGGAACTGGTTCACCGGGCGTGCCTGCCGCACAGCAAATTGGCGACTTCGGCAATCGAAAGGCAAGTGGTATTTGTCGCGGTGCTGGCCAATGGTTAACGGCTTGCCATTTGACCGGGCGCTGTAACGCAGGGGATCGAGCAGCACCGCCGCACGATAGTTGTCCTCGCGCAGCGCCGCCGAGCGTTGGGTGGTTTTTTGGAACGCCGGGGGCAAATGAAAAATGGTCAAAGGATCGTCTTCGCTTTGCTCACTCGGCTTGATCCCGAGAAAGGCAAAAAGGGAGGTTTCTCCACTGTGCTTGAATTGCACCAGCACATCTTTGAGGATCTGCATGGCATCCGTATGACAAGACCTTTCATCGGCTTGCCGACAGGTGCTCAGGCATGCTGCCCGATACACTTTGCCATCGGTTTTAAGCGCGTGGAGCATGCGAATAAAATTGCGCCCGCCCTCGCCCAGCGAGTCCAGGTTGACAATCTCAAGCTGCCCATCCTGCTCATGCACAATCAGCGGCACCACATGGTCTTCATACATCATGGGGTGCGCTTCATAGCGGGGGATGTTGCCAGCCCCCAGCACAAGCCCCACCGTGCGCGATGCTGTGCCAACGGGCCCCAAAGCCCGGTCCAGCCATTCTGACCAGTTCTCGTAACGCTTGGCAGCCACAGGCCTGGGGGCAATGACCGGCACAATGTTGATGCCATATTTTTGGCGATAGATATCGGCCAGAACAAGCTTGGCCAAGCCCATGGGAACCGGGACACAATACTTGGGGGCATGCCGCTTTGAGTCGAGCAATGGCACTTCAACGGAAGGAAATGTGAACAGGGGGTAGTCTGCTGGCAATGACAGCTGCCTCATTTGCGATTGAATTTTTCCGAACTGCGCTGTGGCGTTACACAAATCGAGCCCGAAATCTGAAAACAGGGCATCGCGCATTTGGGCCAGATTGATTGCATCGGGCTGAGGCTTTGAAACCGGAGGGGCACATCTCGCCATTTGATGGGCAAGCAGCTGGCTGGTGCGAACGATCATCTGGCTGGCCTGCTGATGACTGAATTGTGGCTGAGCGGTGTGCTGCAATCGCACCAGCTCGCCCATACTTACACTGCGCTGCACCATGTTTTCCTCCCAATCTAGGCCTGCAGCACCTGTATAGATGCTGCACCGCACCATACTTAGGGTCATTGTAAAACATTTGGTTCAATGGAATGCACTACGGGAGTTTACTCACTCGTCACTTACCACCCGGGGGATGGTGAGTGGAGGTAGAGCCAGATTGGGGTAAATCTTGCGTCTCAAGGGGCTGAGCGATTTACAACACATGACAGGAACAAGCCGTCGATGATTGGCCACACACAGCGACCACATAGCCCAAACGATGGATTACCACGATGCCAAACACCCCGGCCCAACCCTACCTCAACACGCTTGAGCGCAACGCCAGACACCTTGAAAACTGCCTGAAGGAGTGGGACACCACAAACCCTGGGTTGGCCGTG
>DASUEC010000217.1:0-5619 GCA_036275255.1 Limnobacter sp.
AAATACCTCACCATCGAAGACACCATTGGCAACACGCCCCTGGTGCAACTGCAACGCATCCCTGGGGCTGCCAACGCCAAGCGTGGCAATGTGGTTCTCGGCAAGCTCGAGGGCAACAATCCAGCGGGTTCGGTCAAAGACCGCCCGGCCATTTCGATGATTCGCCGGGCCGAAGCGCGCGGCACCATCAAGCCAGGTGACACCCTGATTGAGGCCACCTCCGGCAACACCGGCATTGCCCTGGCCATGGCGGCTGCCATCCGTGGTTACAAAATGGTGCTCATCATGCCAGAGCATTTGAGCATTGAGCGCAGACAAACCATGCGCGCCTTTGGGGCCGAAATCATTTTGACGCCCCAAAAAGGCGGCATGGAGTACGCCCGCGACCTGGCCGAACAAATGCGCGACCAGGGCAAAGGCGTGATCCTCGACCAGTTTGCCAACGAAGACAACCCACTGGCCCACTTTGAAACCACGGGCCCGGAGATTTGGCGCGACACCGGCGGGCAGGTCACCCACTTTGTAAGTGCCATGGGCACCACGGGTTCCATCATGGGGGTATCCCGTTATCTCAAAAGCCAAAACCCCAAGGTGCAAATCATCGGGGCCGAGCCCAGCGAAGGCTCCCAAATTCCTGGCATCCGCAAATGGCCGCAAGAATACCTGCCCAAGATTTACAAACCCGAGGGTGTGGACAGGGTGGTGCAGGTGACCCAGGCACAGGCCGAACACATGGCCCGCCGCATGGCCGCCGAAGAGGGCATCTTCTGTGGAATTTCGGCGGCGGGTGCTGCGCACATTGCATTGCAAATCGCCGAAGAAGTGGAAAACGCCACCATCGTGTTTATCGTGTGTGACCGCGGAGACCGTTACTTGTCCACCGGTGTTTTTCCGGCCTGAGTTTTCCAGTCTGAATGGTCATCAGATTTGATGTAAAATGGTGGTGTTTTTGATGACTGGCTGAGCGATGAGAACTACAGTAACAATCGACGACGAGTTGTTTGAACAAGCACTCAGGCTTGCCGAACCCTCCATCGACAAGTCTGAAATATTCAAAGAAGCCATCAAAACCTTCATTCGGGTTGAATCAGCAAAAAGGCTTGCGGCCTTGGGTGGTGCAAAACCTGATATGGTGCCGATCAGGCGGCGCAATATTGTCACCAAGCCATGAGCGTTCTGGTGGACACTTCCGTGTGGGTTGGGCATTTCAAGAAGAAAAACCCTCGTTTAACCCAACTTCTGTTGAGTGATTTGGTGTTGGTGCACCCGTTTGTTCTGGGGGAGATTGCCTGCGGTACACCACCCAACCGAGCTCAAACGCTGTTGGACCTCAAATCTCTGGCGTATTGCAAGCAAGCCACGCTGGAGGAGACCATTCAAATGATCGGCGACCATCAGCTCTACGGCGAAGGCTGCGGGCTGGTGGACCTCAGTCTTCTTGCGAGTGCACTCATTACGCCACAATGCTTGCTCTGGACCCAAGACAGGCGGTTAAGTCGCCTTGCGCAAAGTTTCGGCGTGGGGTTCGCCGGGTGAGCGCCTGCGGGTCCTATTTGTTTTTGCCCGTCACCAGCGCCTCGCTCAACTCAAGCACCGCGTTGGCATAAAACGAGCTGCGGTTATAGCGTGTCACCACATAAAAGTTTTGCCCGCCCGCCACGTAAGTGGGTTCGGCGTCGCCACGCACCAGTTCAATCAAGGCCAGCTTTTCATCCGGTTTAACCGGGGTGTTCACCCGCACGCCCCGTGCCTGCATCTCGCTGGCGGTGAAAGTGGGCACAATGTCTGGCCCCAACAGTTCACTCAGGTTGTCTGCGTGGTCAATTTGCACCAAGGCGCGCGTGGCTGCGCCTGTTTGCCAGCCATGCACTTTCAAGAAATTGGCCACGCTAAAAATGGCATCTTTGCGGCTGTGAAACAGGTCGACAATCCCGTCTTCATCCCCGTCCACCGCGTAAGCGGTCCAGGAACTGGGCATGAACTGCCCAAGGCCAATGGCGCCCGCATAGCTGCCCTTCACCTCCAGGCAATCCAGATGGGTGCTGCTGCACAGGGCAATAAAGGCCTCCAGCTCCTTCTGGAAAAAATCTGAGCGATCGCGTTGGCCGCTCGGGTAAGCAAACCCCAGCGTGGCCAGGGCGTCAATCACACGGTAATTGCCGGTGTGCTGCCCATAAATGGTTTCCACACCAATGATGGCCACAATAACCGCCTGCGGCACGCCATAGCGAGCCTCGGCCAGTTGCAGCACCTCGGCGTTGTCTTGCCAAAACTCCAGCCCCTTGCGGATGCGGTAAGGCTCCACAAAACGAGCGCGGTAATTGTCCCAGTTGCGCACGCTTTTGGTTTTTGGAGGCTTGACAGCCTCAACCACCTTGGGGATGTACCGTGCCTGCGCGAGCAAGGCCAGGGTGTCTTCCACGGGAATGCCATGTTGCTCAGCCAGTCGTCGCGCCATGGGCTGCGCCAATGTGTGGCGTTCAAATTGGGTGGGCGATGCGGAATTCTGCATGCTTTGCGCCTGCACCGCTTGAGTGCACAGCATGCTGCTGATTAGAATGGTGGCGACGACAGACAAAAGACGGTTCGGGTTTTTCAGGGGAGTAAGCATGTGCGGGCAAGCAGTTAGGCAAATAGATCAAGGCTGGCCCGGCATTGCATCGGCATTCCAAGACCACGCGCCCACTATACCCCAGCGCGGGCGCCACGCATGACAACCGCTTTCATTTCCCATCAAGACTGTGTGCTCCACAACCCCGGCGCAGGCCACCCTGAAAGCGGCGAGCGCTTGAAAGCCATTCGTGCGCGGCTGGAGCATTCAGACCTGTGGGCGCATTTGGTGCATTGCGAAGCACCCGAGGTGCCCTGGCCCGCAGTCACCGCAGTTCACAGCGCCGCCTACATAGAAAGCATTCGTGCGCATTTTCCACTCAAGCGCGCAGTCAGCATTGATGGCGACACCACCTTGTCCGAGTTTTCTCTGGATGCCGCGCGACGCGCAGCCGGTGCATGTGTTCATGCGGTGGATTTGGTCATGGCCCATGCAGTCACCAATGCCTTTTGCGCAGTCCGGCCACCCGGCCACCACGCATGTATAGGGCAGGCCATGGGCTTTTGTGTGTTCAACAACGTCGCCATTGCCGCGCAACACGCCATCAATGCCTATCGCCTGGAGCGCGTGTTGATTGTCGATTTTGACGTGCACCATGGCAATGGCACCGAAAGTGTATTTGCTGGCAATCCCAAGGTGTTGATGTGCGGTACATTTCAGTCCCCGTTGTACCCGCACTCGGGCGGGCTGGACGGTGCTAGCAACATGGTCAATTGCCCCTTGCCCCCAGGCGCTGGCCGTGAACATTTCAAGGCCGCCATACAAACCCATTGGCTCGACGCCATTGACGCATTCAAACCCCAACTCGTGCTGGTGTCCGCGGGTTTTGATGCGCATGAAAACGATCCCCTGGCCGACTTGAAGCTGACCACCGACGACTATGGCTGGCTCACCCAGTTTTTGACCCGCGTTGCCGATGCGTATTGCGATGGTCGTCTGGTGAGTACCCTGGAGGGTGGTTACGAGCTGAATGCACTTGCCGAGTCGGTCTACGCCCACGTGGAGGCACTGGCCGCAGCATGATGTCTCTCACCCCCGCGCCGTATTCCGAGCATCGGCTCGACGAGATGCTGGCGCGCAATGCGGATTGGGCAGCGCAAATCACCCTGCAAGACCCCGATTACTTCAAACGCCTGTCGGCGGGGCAAAGCCCGGCATTCACGGTCATCAGCTGCTGCGACAGCCGCGTCGACCCCAACACCTTGCTGCAAAGCAATCTTGGCGAATTGTTCGTCTACAAAAACGTGGCCAATCAGGCCGGGCTCAACGACCTCAGCCTGCAAACCGCCCTGCAATTCTCAATCGACAGTCTCAAGGTGAAGCACCTGCTGGTGTTTGGTCATCACAACTGTGGCGGAGTTCGGGTTGCATTGGGTTTGCATGCGGGTGGAGCTCCCGGGGACTGGCTGGAGGGTGTTCGGGAGCTGGCTCACGACCATCAACTGTTCAACCCCGCAACACCTGAGCAGGCCGCAATGCATGTCGACAAGCTCTGCGAGCTCAATGTGATTCAGCAAGTGCGCCTTGCAGCGCTCAGCCCGTCAGTCAATGCCGCGTGGGGGCGTGGCGACCCGGTGGCCATCAGCGGCCTGGTGTACAGCCTCTCAACTGGGCGAATCATCGATCTGGATTGCACCGTGCGTTGCCGCGAAGAAATTGACGAGCGATGCTTTGCCGCCATGAAGGCCATTTGCACGCGCTACCAACCGGCCTGATCCAAGCGCAATCAGAACTTTTGTGGGCAGGTGTTTACGCAAGCCTTTCACTTGCGAGAGCCCACCATGCCTGTATTACCTGACGTTGCAAGCCAATCTGCTGTTTCTTCTACTTCCAGCCTGGATGACCTGATGTTCAGTGATCAACCCCTGGCACCTTACATCCGGGCCAACAGGGCGATTGCACAAAGCCTGGCAAACATGCAGCCCAACGGGTTCGAGGCTTTGGCACAGGGGCAGTCCCCGTTGATTGCGTGGGTGGGGTGCGTGGACAGCCGCAGCTCCCCCATGGTTTGGATGGGGGCAAAGCTGGGCGATGTGATTGAGGCCAGAACGGTGGCCGGCCTGGTGAATCCTCAAGACGAAGCCTTGCAGGCTGCTTTGGGGGTTGCGATTCACGCCTTGCAAAGCAGTGAGCTGATGGTGTCTGCCCACAGCCATTGTGCAGGCGTGCGCGCCGCCATGCTGAACCAGTACCCACCGGGTACCCAGCCGCATTTGGCCCAAGCCCGGCGCCTGGTGCTTCAGTATGGTTTTGATCGCGCCACTGCCCAAGATGTTTCTGATGAAGACCAAACCACCATGGCCAAGCTGTGTGCCCTGGAGCAGGCCAGAAACGCCGCCAGGCTGGATGTGGTGAGCCAACGTTGGCATCAGGGCCAGCCGCTAAAGATCAGCGCTTGGATACAGAACCTCGGCACGGGCCATTTGGAGCACTTGGGCTGCGACATTGACAATCCGCTTGAAGCAGATCAAAAAGTGAATGCAGCCATTGATCGTTTGTTGCCCGGTTCTCGACAGGCGAAGGCCTAGAGTGTACACTCTATGAAAAATCGAACGATCGTGCGTTTTTTAAAAGAACGCTTCGTATAATCCATTCATCTATTCACCAATTTACAAAGGGATGGCTCGCATGAAAATCCTAGTACCCGTTAAGCGTGTGGTCGATTACAACGTGAAAGTGCGCTGCAAGAGCGATGGCTCTGGCGTCGATATCGCCAACGTGAAAATGTCGATGAACCCCTTTGACGAAATCGCGGTTGAAGAGGCCACTCGCCTCAAAGAGGCCGGTGTGGCCACCGAAGTGATTGCTGTAAGCTGTGGCGTCGCCCAGTGTGTAGAAACCCTGCGCACTGCGGCAGCGATTGGTGCAGACCGCGGCATTCTGGTAGAAACCAACGAAGAGCTGCAACCCCTGGCTGTGGCCAAAATCCTCAAGGCCCTGGTGGCCAAAGAGGGCATCGACCTGGTGATCATGGGCAAGCAGGCCATCGACGACGATTGCAACCAGAC
>DASUEC010000218.1:0-7484 GCA_036275255.1 Limnobacter sp.
GAGCATAGGGGTAGCAGGACTCCACCATGGCAGGCGTCACAAATTTGTCTTTCGTGGGCACCAGCAGCTGCACTGGGATGTCGGTTTGCCGTAGACGCGGATTGCTCACCCTTGGAATGATGTTGGCGCGATAAAGATTGATTCCGTTTACGCCGTCCTTGCGCTGGGTGGGGTTTTCTTCCACGGCCTGCCCTTCCATTCGCTTCAAGATACCGGGCCATGCCTTGTCCAAGCCCATTTTCCACACAGCAGGCGCCAGCAAGGGCAGTTGAAAGGCATACACATACCAGGAATGAACAGCCTGCCCGGCCACATCGGCGAGCGCTTTCATTTTTCCAGAGGCCAGGTTGCTGCGGAACCACATCCCGATGTGATCCAGGCACGGGCCAGAAATGCTGGTGTAACTGGCAATCCGGGCTTTTAGACGATGATCGGTCACGCTCTCCCAGCTCTGGATGGAGCCCCAGTCATGGGCCAACAAGTGAACGGGCTGGGTTGGGCACACCGCGCGCATCACCGCTTGCAGGTCTTCGGACAATTTGGTGAGGGAATAATCCCACATCCAGGCGGGCTCGGTGGAGTTGCCACAGCCGCGCACATCGTAGGTCACGACATGGAAATGGTGCTGCAAAATGTCGACCACCGGATCCCAGACCGTGCTGGAATCCGGGTAGCCATGGACCAGAATGATCGTGGGATTGTGAGGCTCCCCGTGCGCTGTCACGGCCAACTCCACATCGCCGGAAGTCACGGTCATACGGGATTTCAAACGCTGCTCGGTGCTTGTTTCTGTCATTGGGTTGGTGCCCTTGTTGTGAATTATTAAAAGATGGACTGCCGCTGTGATTGTCTTTATAACCCCCAAATGGAGAGCGTTGCCCCACTTGGTTTAGAGTGCTCACTCCAATGCAAAAAGCGCGCATTGAGCGCGCAGATACAAATAAGCAAATAACTAAAAGATAGAACAACTTAGAGCGTTTTCTGATGCAGTGCGTTATCATGAGCGCGATTGAAACTCACACAAGATTTTGCAGCAGACATGTCAAACCTGATCCAAGAACAAGTCACAGAAGTCCACCACTGGAACGACACCCTGTTCAGTTTCAAGACCACTCGCAGCCCTGGCCTGCGTTTTCATAACGGGCACTTTGTCATGATCGGTCTTGAAGTGGAAGGCAAACCCCTGCTGCGTGCATACAGCATTGCCAGCGCCAACTACGAAGAGCATTTGGAGTTTTTCAGCATCAAAGTGCCCGACGGCAAGCTGACCTCACGCCTTCAACACCTTAAAGTTGGCGATGCCGTCCTGGTGAGCAAAAAGCCCACGGGCACGCTGGTACTCGATGACCTGAAGCCAGGCAAAAACCTGTTCATGTTTGGCACTGGCACCGGCCTGGCCCCGTTCATGAGCCTGATCAAAGACCCCGACGTGTATGAACGCTTTGAAAAGGTGATCTTGGTGCACGGCGTGCGTTATGTGAATGAACTCGCCTACAGCGAATACATCACCGAAGAACTTCCAAACAACGAGTTTTTGGGAGAAATGGTGCGTGAAAAGCTGGTGTACTACCCGACCGTCACACGTGAAGAATTTAAAAATGTGGGGCGAATCACCACATTGCTCGAGAACAACGCGCTGTGCCAGGACGTGGGCTTGCCTCCCTTGAACCCTGAAACAGACCGTGCAATGATCTGTGGCAGCCCAAGCATGCTCGCCGACATTCGCGCCATTCTGGATGCGCGCGGCTTTGTGGTGTCGCCCGGCGTTGGCGAACCAGGTGACTATGTGTTTGAGCGTGCTTTTGTAGAAAAGTGATTTTTGCAGCACGCCTGCATTCAAAAAGGCCTGGCCAGGTTGCCAGGCCTTTTTATTGCATTGCCTTGCTCAAGCCTGACCGCCCTGCTCCTGTGCCAGTTCCTCCAACAGCGCCTTGGCTTGGCGCATGCTGTCCATCGCTGCAGGAAAACCGCAATACACACTGCCGTGGATGATCAATTCACGCAACTCATCGGGAGTAACCCCGTTGTTCAAAGCCCCACGCATGTGAAGTTTCAGCTCGTTGGGCCGGTTCAAGGCAATCAGCATCGACACTGTTGCAATACTTCGCAACTTCGGCTCCAGCCCCATGCGTGTCCACACCGTGCCCCAGGCGTGCGCAGTGACCATGTCCTGTAGCGGGGCCGCAAAGTCATTGGGATCAGCCACTGCACGATTTACATAATCAGCACCCAACACCTGGGTGCGCATGGCGCGGCCCGCGTCGTAATTGGCAGGCTTGTCACTGGCCATACTTTTCACCGACTTTTTCAATAAACCGGTCCACAATGCCTTCGAACATGGTCTTGATGAATCCTGGCGTGGCGGCTTTCAAAAGCATGGGCACCTTGATCTCTCGCAGTTCGCCCTGGATTGAAATATCCACGTCCACTTTGCCGCCTCGGTCAGTGAAGGCAAAAGCGCCAGACAGTGTGGCATTGCCAATCCCCTCTTTGCCCTTGAAGGAAATCACGCCCTTGGTCTTGTCCACCTCATAAGTGGCGGCGTAATGCACGGCATGGGACACACCCATGGCGCCAATCGGCTTAAGTTTCCACTCAAAAGTGTTGGGGCCGATTTTGGTGAGACTTTCCAATTTGGGAAAAATGGAAATGAGGGGTTCGATGGCTTCCAGGTCTGCAGCCAGGGCACTGTATTTGACGTCCACGGTGGCCTGCTTTTTCAGTGCCAGTTTGCTGTCCATTGTTTTCTCCTCGTTGTAAATGCCGGCGCAAGCCCCTTGGGTTACACTGGCGGATGAATGAATTACCGAATTATACTCATGAGTAACATACCAGCAGATCCCTTGTTGCGGATTAAAAATTTATCAGATTCTCTCGAAAACAATGAATTCGAAACCAGCACAGCCCTGGTTGAGGCGTTTCGACGCGAAAAGGATTTGTTGGCCGAACTTCCAGCGGTGTTTGAGGGCGCGTTGGAGAGCATCCTTGAGCGCCTGGAGAGCAGCGCCATGTTCAGCGGTGAAAGCTGCTCTTTTAGTCAAAGTGACATGGTGGCAGCGCTCACAGTCTGGCTGGACAAAGCACGCTCTTACCTGGAAAAACAGCTCGGGGTTGACTAAGAACCCTCAAGGGCGTTCTGACAAATCCAGGATGATGGCATCCAGTTTGTCAAAGGCCACAGGTTTGGTCAGGTGCACATTCATGCCAGCCTGGATAGACGCGGCGATGTTTTGATCATCAGACAAACCAGACACTGCACAAATCGTGCTCGCATATGATGCCGCCTCAGCGTTGCCGCGAATCCTTCGCGTGGCTTCATGACCATCCAGGTCTGGCATGTCGATGTCCATCAACACCAAATCGTAGCGCTTGGCTTCACACATTTGCACAGCGGCCAGCCCCCCCGTGGCCTGATCCACTTGGTGACCGCGTTTTCCAAGGTAACGGTCGAGCAACTTGATGTTCATCGGGTGGTCATCCACCACCAATATGTGGAGTGATTTTTGAGGTGCTGAGGCCCGGCGAGCTGCACCGCCTGCGGGCTCGGCAATTGCGGGGGCTTCTGGCATATTCAGGCTAAGGGTAAAAACAGACCCCACCCCCGGCTCGGAAGACACATCGATCCTCCCCCCCATCAGTTCCACCAGGCCTTTGGAAATGGCCAACCCCAGGCCAGCCCCACCATACTGCCGGTTGATGCTGCGATCGGCCTGGGTGAAGCGATTGAAAATACGGTTCAGGTGAGTGGGGTCTATGCCTATGCCGCTGTCTGCAACCTCAATGAAGAGCTCAAACCTCCCACGGGTGGGCGGCGATTTGATCAAACGCATGCGCACGTAGCCACTGCTGGTGAACTTCAATGCATTGGAAACCAGGTTTTGCAGAACCTGCCGCAGACGATTGGGGTCCCCAAACACCAAAAGCGGCCTGGAATCGGGCTCCAGGCAAAGATCGAACTGGAGTTGCTTCTCTTTGGCCAGGCCGGTGTTCAAACCATGCACCTGGGCCATGAGCATGCACAAATCAAACCGTTCACGCTCAAGTTTCAGCCCTTTGGCTTGAATTCTTGAATACTCAAGTACGTCACTAAGAATCACATGCAAGCCATTGGCTGCATTGGTTATATTGCTCAAATCACTGCGCTGGCCGGAGTCTTCAAGTTGTTCCTCAAGAAGACGAGCGAACCCAATGATTGCATTCAAGGGGGTTCTCAACTCGTGGCTGATTGTGGCGAGGAATTCTGACTTGGCACGGTCAGCGCTTTCCGCTTCTTCTTTGGCCCGCACCAGGTCCGACACCTCCAGAAACACCGCATGCAGGCAAACACCCGCCGGCTTGACCTCGCGCTGCAAGGTCAGCCGATAATAATGGGCTGGCACGCCGAGGCGCTGCTTGGTCGAAAACACCAGCGTTTCCCGGTTTGGAAAGGCCTCAGGCCTGGAAAGAACAATTTTGATCAAGGGATGGTGCCTGGGCTCGACATGGTCGAGCAAACACGTCCAATCGTGAACAAAATCTGCCCGGTTGACAGAGAAAAAACGCTCAATGGATTGGTCCACATTGCGAACCTGAACGCGCCCCTCTGGATCGACGAGAAACTCGGCAACAAAACCGTTGAGACAGCGTTCTACATTGAGCAAACGGCCTTTTTCGGCGTCATAGGCATCGATCAGCAAAGCATTTTCTCGACGCAAGGCGTTCATGTCGGCTTCCAGTCGCTTGCACAACGCTGAAACAGAGCCACCCGCTGACTGCCCTGTCCCCAACCCCGCGCCATGGATCAACAGCAAATGATGCCCTAGCCATGCGCGCGGCAAAAACACAGCCACTGATGCTGACAAGACCACCGTCACCAACCAGAGCAACCACTGGCCATACAGTGCAAGCCCCCCGAGTTGACTCCAAAACACCAGGGAACCCAAGCAGGCCACGGCAAACACGATGCACCACAGGGGGTGGCGCGCCCACGCCCGCGCAAGCTCGACCCGAAGAGCGGCCAGGTAAGAGGTGCCGTCGCCGTAGATGTGTGGTGATTTGGGCAAATTAAAGCCTCAGCAATGCAGTGATCTGATTATAGAGGGGCGACGGCGCCTTCCCCCCCCCATTCTGCGGCAAAGCGTTACTCAACCCAGGCGATTGGCCAAAAACTGCAAGCTGATCCCCCGGGCAAGTGCTGCAGTGCGCTGGTTGTACATGGGCCGACCCCAGCAGTTGAAGCCGTGATCGACATTGGCATGGGTGTGGATGGCCACCTCAGGACGATCAACAAATGCCTGTCTGATCTGTTCCACAGCCTGCATTGGAATGTAAGCATCCTGCTCTGCAAAATGCATCAAAACAGGCGTCTTAATGCGCGAAACCCGATCCAGGGCATTTTGAATGCCGCCACCGTAATAACAAACCGCTGCATCAACGGCCCCTGCATTGCTGGCCACCAGGTAGGACAAAAAACCGCCCATGCAAAAGCCCAGGCTGGCCAGGCGGCCATTGGACTCGGGAAGACTGCGTAGGGCAGCGGCAGCAGCGCAGAGATCTTGCTCCGCCACCGCAAAATCCATGCCCTGCAACAAACCGAAACCTTTCTTAAAACCAGCTTCGTCATAGCCAAGGTCAACATTTGGCTCCTGACGCCAAAACACATCTGGGGCCAGCACGACAAACCCATCCATCGCGTATTGGTCGGCCACATCCCGAATGTGCTGATTCACGCCAAAAATCTCTTGAATGAGCAACAAACCTGGGCCCTTGCCAATGGGGGGCAAAGAGACATAGGCATCAAATTGACCGCCGCCCTGGGCAGCGATTGAAATTTGGCGAGACTGCATAAGTGTTCCCTCTTTTTACAAATGGTTGTGTTTGTGCGTGGATTCTAACAGTGGGGGCCCTCAATTAAAAAATACTGTACACAGTTACAGTGTTTATTGTACAGTTGTTCTACAGGGAACATTCAAACAAAACAACGAGGTACACACATGAGCATCTGGCGATTCACCATTTTTTTTGCAGTGTGGGCGTTGGCCTGCGCGTTCATCATCGAGCCCGCTTTCATCACGCCATTTTTTGATGCTCCCACGGGCGTCACGCTCGCATTCAATGGAGCCGCCAACACCCTCGGCATGAACAATGGCGAAACATTCAATATGCATGCGGTAGAATCCATGGACCATTTTCGTGTGTTGTGTCTGGTGTACTTCGGCCTGCCTGTTGTGGTGTACCTCGCCACGCGGCTGAAGGATTTGTAAAGGTGTCAATCAAATATGGCTTGGAAAGGCGTTGGGGGCTCTGCCCTGCTGCTCATGATGTTGTGGGGGTGTGCTTCACCCAACCCATATTTCAACCCTGAAAAACCCCATCATCGCACAGACGGGTTTGTCAACACCGACGGCACTCGGGTGTCCAAGCCCCTTGGTGATTTGCTCCGCTGGTACAGGGAACGGTTTGGCAAAGAACTCCCACCGCCACCGGGCCAGTTTGTAGCCAGTTACGAGGCATTCCCTGTCATCGATTTCAAGGCAGCCAACCTGGCAAAGCATGGCCCTGAAAGCATCACCTGGCTCGGCCACGCTGGCGTGTTGGTGCACAGTCACGGATTTAACCTTCTCACCGATCCGCATTTTTCGGAACGTGCATTTCCGGTGCAGTGGATGGGGCCATCACGCAAGGTGCGCAGCCCTGCGGCAGTGGCCGATTTGCCACAGATCGACGTCGTGGTCATCAGCCATAGCCACTACGATCACCTGGACCACGACACGGTGGTCGCCCTGGCCAAGTCACAACCCGATGTTTTGTTTCTGGTGCCACTGGGCGTGGAAAAGATTCTGAAATCTTGGGGTGTGAGCAATGTGCAGGCACTGGATTGGTGGGACACCGTGACCTACAAAGGCAGCAAGATCACCTTTGTACCCGCGTATCACTGGTCTGCCCGCGGCTTGACCGACCGGAACAAAACCCTGTGGGGCGGATGGGTGCTTGAACATCCGGAGATGAAGTTTTACTACAGCGGCGACACCGGGTACAGCCAGGACTTCCAGGAAATTGCCAGACGGCTTGGGCCTTTTGATGCCAGCGCAATTGCAGTGGGTGCCTATGAGCCACGCTGGTTCATGAAAGCCCAGCACATCAACCCCTCGGAAGCAGTTCAAATACATCGTGAAGTGGGCTCACGTTACTCCATCGGCGTGCACTGGGGCACGTTTGAATTGACGGACGAACCCTTGGACCAACCCATGGGTGACTTGCCCATCGCACTCCAGGAGCAAGGGGTACCGAGCGATGCATTTGAATTGCTGCACGCCGGGCAAACCAAGCCTCTAATGCCCTGAGGTCACGGGCCATTGAACAGGCACAAAAAAAGGCGCTTTTGGCGCCTTTTTATGTATACATCATCAAACGCTTGTTTAACGCATTAAATGTATTGTAATGTCTGTCTAGGTCAAACAAGTTTGTTCAAGCCCGGCATGCAATGGCGCACCAAGGCCAGTGCC
>DASUEC010000219.1:0-5716 GCA_036275255.1 Limnobacter sp.
ATGGGTGTTTGGCGTGACTACACCCGCCAGCATGGGGCGATTGTGCTCCCCAAGGCATTGTTGGCCGAGCGGCACGGCATTGCTTTTGAAGACACACAGGCGGCCGCATGGCCACGAGAAGGCGTCACGGTTGGCGAAGCAGTGAAGGCGATCCAGGTGGCGTTGGAGGGCACCGCCCTTCAAAACCGAGTGGACTTTGCCGAGCCTGGTGAAATTCGACAGCTCAGCCTGGATATTTTTGACCGCAGCTTTGCAGTCACCTATTTACTGGAAATCGCCGCTGTGGTGATCGGTCTGTTTGGCGTAGGCACCACTTTCTCGGCCATGGCACTGCAACGCAAACGGGAGTTTGCCCTGCTCGGTGCCTTGGGCGCGCGGCGCAGCACTTTGCTCAGCCTAATCGCCCGTGAGGCATTGATGGCCTCCTTGCTGGCCGCTGGGGTGGGCATGATGATGGGCATTGCTTTTGCAGCCGTTCTGGTTTTTGTGGTCAATCCACAGTCTTTCCACTGGACCATGAACTGGCACATGCCTTGGCTGGATCTGATTGTGATGGTTGCGGGATTGCTGCTCATGTCCACCACCACTGTGGTGCTGGCCTTGCGCGGCAAGCTCGGCAAAGACCTCCTCGCGCAACTCAAAGAGGACTGGGCATGAAGCGCCGCACGCTCTTGCAAGCCATGTTTGCCGGGGGCCTCATGCCTGCCATGCCTTTTGCGGTGCAGGCCAGCAACACACGGGTGTATGCACAACCCAACCCGCAGCGCCCTGTCCAATTGCCGCGTGATCACGGTGTTCACCTGGCCTACCGAACCGAATGGTGGTATTTCACGGGGTGGTTCACCAGCCCGGCTCAGCCCGAACCTTTTGGCGTGCAGATCACATTTTTCAGGTCTGCACCCAATGTGAATGTGCAAAACCCGAGCAGTTTTGCACCCGATCAACTCTTGTTGGCCCACGCGGCACTGGCCTTGCCTGCCAAAGGCAAACTGGTGCACGACCAGATCATTCGCCGCGCTGGCAGCGGCGGTGCAAGCATACAGACCACAGAGGCCCATGCGCTGGACCTGCGCATGCCCAACTGGCGATTACAAACCCAAACAGGCGAGCGTTGGGAGTGCAGTATCCAAACAGGCCTTCTTGGTTTGAACCTTGGCATGAACATCACGCAAAGCCCCTGGTTGCAGGGTGAGCAGGGCTATTCCCGCAAAGGACCACTGCCGGAGCAATCCAGCCACTACATTACCCTGCCCCACATGCAATGCGATGGTGAAATTCGAGTGGACGGTAAGCAGTTCCCGGCTCAGGGCGTGTTCTGGATGGACCATGAATGGTCCAGCACGGTGCTGGCTCCCGATGCACAGGGCTGGGACTGGGTGGGCTTGCATGGATTGAAGGGCGAGTCGTTGATGGCCTTTCAAATTCGGCCTCAAGATCCCCAACAGCTTCCCGTTTGGACGCATGGCGCTTTGCGCCACAGCGACGCCACCGTGGCAAGCTCAGGCAAGGCGGCCTTTGAAACCCTTCGAACCTGGAAATCCACACGCACCGGGGTGGTGTACCCGGTGGCTCAACGGATTCGCGCTGGCGGCCTGGACCTGCTGCTGGAGCCACTCATGAACGACCAGGAACTAGACGCCCGCGCCAGCACTGGCACCCTGTACTGGGAAGGGGCTGTGCGGGTTAAAACAACGCAAGGCGAGCCATGGGGACAGGGCTACCTGGAAATGACAGGGTATGATCGCCCCATGAAACTGTAGGTCTGTATGTCCAAATTCAAAACCCTGGGTTCTACCCTACTCCACCTGGTGGCCCCACACCGCGCCTGGACAGCCGCCGCTGTTCTCGCGCTGTTGATGGGCGCGGCCATGTCCCTTTCCCTGCCAGTCATGTTTCGTTGGCTCATTGACAGCGGGTTTTTGGCAGGCCGTCACCCGGAAGGCCTCACAAGCGCATTCGCCGGCCTGCTGGCCTTGGTGTTTGTGCTGGCTGTGGCCAGTGCCCTGCGCTTTTATTTGGTCACCACCCTGGGCGAGCGCGTTTCTGCCGACCTGCGCAACAAGGTGTATGGGCATTTGCTGATGCAACGGCCCGAGTTTTTTGAAACCCTCAAGGTGGGTGAGGTGCTGTCGCGCCTGACCGCCGACACCACACTGATTCAAACGCTGGTGGGCAGCAGCCTCTCCTTTGCCCTGCGCAACGGGCTAACCATGACCGGAGGGTTGGTGATGCTGGTGCTCACCAGCCCCGTGCTGTCGGGTGCAGTGCTGATGTTAGTGATTGTGGTGATGGCACCTGTCGTGGTGCTGGCCCGGCGGGTGCGCAAGCTCTCGAGGGCCAGCCAGGACAAACTGGCTGACAGCAGCGCCATTGCCCAAGAAGTGCTCAACCAGATCACCACCGTGCAAGCCTTTAACCAAGAACACACTGAAACCGCCAAATTTGAGCTGGCCAGTGAACACACCTACCAAACGGCACGCCGCAGAACAGTCAACCGGGCGGCCTTGGTGTTTGTGGCCATTGGACTTGCATTTTCTGGCCTGGTGGTGGTGCTGTGGATGGGTGCCCGGGCCGTGGCCACAGGCGACATGACCGGTGGTGAATTGGCCCAGTTCGTGATGTATGCCGCTTTTGTAGGAGCGGGCTTTGCCGCCCTCTCCGAGGTGCTGGGAGAGTTTCAGCGGGCCGCAGGTGCTGCCGAACGGCTGGTGGAATTGCTGAACCTGAACACCACCATTCACCGCCATGGCTTGCCACCGCCTCCCAAACAAGGCGGGTTCCACATTGAGTTCAACCATGTGGAGTTCGCCTACCCTTCGGCCCCTGACAAACCAGTGCTCCGCGACTTCAACTTACACATCCGGCGCGGCGAAACGGTTGCCGTGGTGGGGCCCTCTGGGGCAGGCAAATCCACCCTGTTCAATTTGCTGCTGCGTTGGTACGACGTGAACAGTGGGCAGATCCTCATCGAAAACCAGCCACTGGAACACCTGCATCTGGAACAATGGCGCGCCAGCTGCGCCTATGTGTCTCAAGAACCCGTGATTTTCTCTGGCACGCTGGAGAGCAATGTGCGCTACGGCCAAACGCATGCAAGCCAAACAGCGCTTGAACAGGCCTTGGCAGATGCAGCAGCCAGCGGCTTTGTGGCTCGCATGCCGCAGGGTTTACAAACACAGGTGGGTGAAAAAGGTGTTCGGTTGAGTGGCGGGGAGCGCCAGCGTGTATCAATCGCTCGCGCTGTGTTGCGCAATGCCGGGTTGTTGTTGCTCGACGAGGCCACGGCAAGCCTCGATGCCGAGAGCGAACGCCTGGTTCAACAAGCAATCGAGAAGAGCCGCCATGGCCGCACCACACTCATCATCGCGCACCGGCTGGCCACTGTGATGGCCGCCGACAGGATTGTGGTGATGGACCAGGGTCGCATTGTCGAAATGGGAACTCACAAAGAATTGGTGGCTCGGCAAGGCCTTTATGCAAAGCTCGCCAGCCTGCAATTCATCGACCAGCAGGCAGAAAAGAAAATGGTCAATCTTGCGGATTGAGGGTCACGCAGGTTTAAAGGCGGGCCAAGCAGGTAAACTGACGAAAGTGTGTCAACACAATTCCTGAATAATCACCATGCGACAGTACCACGACTTGATGCAGCATGTGCTGGACCACGGCACCAACAAAATGGACCGCACTGGCACAGGCACACGTTCTGTGTTTGGCTACCAAATGCGGTTTAACCTTCAAGAAGGCTTCCCGCTGGTGACCACCAAAAAACTGCACCTGCGCTCCATCATTCACGAGCTGCTGTGGTTTCTCATGGGTGACAGCAACATCAGGTACCTCAAAGAAAACGGTGTGAGCATTTGGGATGAGTGGGCCGATGAACAGGGTAACCTGGGCCCGGTGTATGGGGTGCAGTGGCGAAGCTGGCCCACGGCTGACGGCCGCCACATCGACCAGATTGCGCAGCTCATGCAGCAATTAAAAAGCAACCCTAACTCCCGCCGTCACATTGTGTGTGCCTGGAACGTGGCCGAAATTGAGCACATGAAGTTGCCCCCCTGCCACGCCTTGTTCCAGTTTTATGTGGCCGATGGCAAATTGAGCTGCCAGCTTTACCAGCGAAGCGCAGATATTTTTCTGGGCGTGCCATTCAACATTGCCAGCTATGCCTTGCTGACCCATATGGTGGCGCAGCAGTGCGGGCTGGATGTGGGCGATTTTGTGTGGACCGGCGGCGACTGCCACCTTTACAGCAACCACATGGAGCAGGTGGCCTTGCAGCTAAGCCGTGAGCCCTACCCTTTGCCCAAGCTTAAAATTCATCGCAAGCCAGGCAGCATCTTTGACTACCGGTTTGAAGATTTCGAGATTGTGGACTACGTGAGCCACCCCCACATCAAGGCACCGGTGGCCGTGTAAGACCATGAGAGTTTCACTGATTGCAGCCGTGGCCAGCAATGGCGTGATCGGCATCAACAACAGCCTGCCATGGCGTCTGCCCGAGGACTTGGCTTTTTTTAAACAAACAACACTGGGTTGCCCGGTGCTGATGGGTCGAAAAACCTATGAATCCATCAACAGGCCGCTGCCAGGCCGGCTCAACGTCGTGGTAAGCACCAACCCCGATTGGCAACCAGCCCCAACGGCGGAGGGTGCACCCCGCACGGTGATACGCCACCCAGAGTCACTACCCGGCGGCAACCACACTGCGATTGCCAGTGCCCCCAGCTTGCAGGCCGCCCTCGCCTGGCTGGAACGTTTTCCGCAGGTTTACCTCATCGGCGGCAGCAACTTGTACGCACAAGCCTTGGCAGGCGATTGCGTGGACGAAATGGTGCTCACCGAAATACATCAGGCTTTTGACGGCGACGCCTTGTTTCCGAAATGGTCGAGGGATCGTTTCAAAGAAACGGAGCGGATGGCCAATCCAGCCACGACCGAGCGCGCGTGGACCTTTGATTTTGTAAAATACAGCCGAGTATAGAAATCCGCCAACAAGGAGTGAACATGGCACGCACCGTCAATTGCATCATACTGGGCAAAGAGGCCGAAGGTCTGGATTTCCCCCCAGCCCCGGGCGAACTGGGCAAGAAGATATTCGAAAATGTATCCAAACAGGCATGGCAAGAGTGGCTAAAACTGCAAACCATGTTGGTGAACGAAAATCGCCTCAGCCTGGCCGACGCTCGTGCCCGCAAGTACCTGATGGAACAAATGGAAAAGCACTTTTTTGGCGAAGGCGCTGAACGCGCCGCTGGCTACGTGCCCCCCAAGGCCGACTAAACACCAAGCGCAATGCAGTGCACGAAAAGCCCCTCGGAGCAGGGGCTTTTCTTATTGGTCGCCTGCTTGCATACTGGATGTGCGAGGAAGGAGCAAGCCATGGCCAACTTCACCCACAGCGTGCTGTTCAGGTATTTTTTCTTTCAGTGGATGTTCAGAGACGCAAATGTGCCCGAGGTGTACCTGCGCAGCGCGGCTTTGCGCCACAACCGTGCCCAGCGGCATCACCTGAAGGTCTATTTGCTGCGCTGGCTGGTTGTGACGCTGCTCATGTATGGCTTGGGCGCCATTTTGGAAGTTTTGGGAGTGTTTGCCTGCGTGTTCTTTTACACCGTGGCGTCCTTGGCGGCTTGCACCCTTGCCAAAATTGCCACCGCTTACCTGCTGTTGGGCCAATCGAACCGTCAATGAGCTTGCATCAATAAAAAAGCCCGAT
>DASUEC010000220.1:0-2311 GCA_036275255.1 Limnobacter sp.
GCTCGTGAGTCCCGAGCGATTCCAGGCCTGGGTCGTGCAGCAAAATCGAGAAGTCTGCCAGGCCGTGGATGCTGTTGTTCACCGCCAGGTAGAGCTTGAATCGCAATTCTGCAGGGCTTAACTCCGGCAGGCAGGCCTGCAGGCTGGGCGCAAAAGCGTTGGCATACGGAATGAAAAACTCGGTCAGCACCCGCTGGCCCTCGGTGCCGGTTTGCCAGGTGAGGCGAGACATGAACCGGATGCAGGCCTCCCCCACCGAGCCACTGGCAAACAAGTTGACGAATGGGCCAAACATCACCTCAACCAAGGTGGGCAAATGGTTTGCCTGCACCTGGCCGGTGTGCAAGGTGCGCAATGCGGTCTGCATGTGCGGGGTGAGTTTGCCCTGCACAAACTCCACCACAGCCTGCACCAATGTCGCTTTGTTTTTAAAGTGGTAATGCACCGCTGAGCGGTTGCCCTGGCCTGCGGCGTCCCGCACCTGGCTCAGGCGCACCCCTTCCACGCCATGATCAGCAAACGCGAACAATGCGGTGCGCAAGAGCTGCTCGCGCGTGTCGGCTGTGTTGGCATGGGCAGTGGATGAGATTTGCATGCAAGCGCTTGATTGTTGTGAGTAATTTGCGGATTGTCTCGTTTAATACTTTGGTATTAAGGTGGCACCATTAAAGCATACAAAATGCAGCACGAACAATCGGGAGACATGCTTTGAATTTCACCACATTGGGCCGCCCTTGCGGGGTGGCCGCCATGGCATTGGCACTTTGGGGCTGCATGGGCAGTGAGCCATCTGGCGGCGGCGCGCGCAGTGCGGGCCCTTCGAACGCCTCGGGTGAGCAGTCCAGCGGCACGCTCACCGCCGAGCGTTTGCAGCAGGCGTTTGGTGGCATGCAAAACGGGCAGCTGCCGCTGGGTTTGGGTTGTGGCTGGCTGGCCGCATCGGACGCTGACAAAGCCAACATTGCCTTTCCCGACAGCGAGGCCAAATATTGGGTTGCCGCTGCGCCAGTCAGCCCTCAAACCCGCGTGCGGATTGATGGCGCATATCCCCAGGCGAGGTATTTCTCTTTCAACGCATACGACGCGGCTGCCAGGCCCACCGATGCCCTGGCCGATTTCGAATTGCAGCCCAACGCCAGTTCTTCCAACCCCTTTGCCAGCCCTGGCGGCAAACCAGGCGGCACATACACAGCCTATCTGCAATACGGGCCATCGCCCACGCAAAACCCGGATGTGCCCCGCGCGGCCAACACCTTCTACACCGGCGAGGTGGCCTTGGGGCCGTTGAACATGCCCAACGGCCTGGCTCTGTTTATGTATCGCATTTATGTTTCTGAGGCTGGCGAGTTTTTTGATGGTGGTGTGGGCCTGCCCACCTTAACCCTGGAGACTGCCGATGGCAGTCAAACCCTGGGCACTTTGCCCAATTGTGACGAGCCCCTGTTGCCAAACCTGGGCGGAGCAGCCCCGCCACTGGGCTTGAACGAGCGGCTGCTGGCGCTGGATTATCCCAATGAGTTGGTTTTGCCCTTCCCGACGGCCACCTATCCACCCACCACCACGAAGTTTTTTGGCTTGGGAGACACGGCTGTGCGTGTGGCCGGCAATGCGATTGGCAACCGGGAGTTGGCCGACCAGTTTGGCGGGCAGCTGGAGTCTGGGTCAGGTGGCTTTTTGAGCAACATTCACAATGCCTACACCACCACTGGGTTTTCTCGCCGGTATGGCAGCCTGGCGCTGGTGCGTGCCAAGGCGCCCACGTTCAAGGGGCAGCGCGGCGTGGGCATGGGCCGGGAAGACCTGCGCTACTGGTCGCTGTGCGGCAATGAGTTTGCCACCCAGCGCTACACCGATTGCGCGGCTGACTACGGCGTGCCGCTGGATTCATCTGGCCATTTCACGGTGGTTATTTCTGACCCGGCCGACCGCCCCGCCAACGCCACTGCACAAAACGGGTTTTTGTGGCTGCCCTGGGGCCCCTACCCCGACCATTTGCTTCTCTACCGCCATATGTTGAACAATCCCGATTTCAAAGAGGCCATTCAGCAGGTGCAAAAAAACCAAAGCCTGACCGAGGCCATGGGCGCTTACGCACCCGTGGGCCTGTATTGCCGGCCGGAAGTGTTTGTCCAAAGTACACAGCCCGAGCAGGTTTTTGAGTTGTGCAAAAAAGACCAGGCCGACAACCCACCCTTGCAGGTGAGGGGGCGCTGAGCCCAAACTTGCATCGACTTGGGCTTGTGCGCAGTATCAGTTTTGAACATGCAGTGCGTTATATCCAATACAACAACCATAAAACCAACTTTTTCAT
>DASUEC010000221.1:0-16814 GCA_036275255.1 Limnobacter sp.
GGCGGCGCCCGCAACCGGCTCGAAGGCGAGGAAGCCCGCGAGGACGTCACCCAGGCCCACCAGCTGGCGCGGCAGCTGCGTGTCGAGCTCGAAGAACTGATCAAAATCCTGCGGCGCTAGGGGAGACTCCCCAATCTCGGGTCGAAATTGGGGAGCTTCCCCGGTTATACTCCGCGCCCGGTCGGAGCGTGGCGCAGTCTGGTAGCGCACTTGCATGGGGTGCAAGGGGTCGGAGGTTCGAATCCTCTCATTCCGACCAAATAAATCAAGGGCTTAGGTGTAACAACCTAGGCCCTTGTTCTTTTCCAATCGCCTCAGTAACACTTGGTACAGCGTACTCGCTTGAAATCATGATTTCAAGTAACTCGACTCGCTTCCATATTTTGCAGCATGGCCCGATTGGTTTTTCATGCAGTCTGCGGCACGCAATGATTGTCGCCAGCCTATTGCTGGGTCTGATACGCTCGTGTGATGAGGCATCATCGAGTTGCATTCCGATGGCAGCTTTGCGTCTCTCATGTCGTTAGATCAACTCGCGTAAGGTGTTGTTATTAACGGCCCAGCCTTACTTTTTCTGAGTGCTTGTTTGGGTTTGAGGCTTGATTGAAGCATATGCAACCATATAAGATGTACAAAGTTTTGTACTATATTCATTGGTCGGGGCTCCACATGACAATTTCAGCAAGCGACATAATTCCTCTGTCTCAAGCTCGATCCAACTTTTCTGAGCTCGCCGAGGAAGTCAAGAGTGGTGCTGAAAAACTCATCACTAAAAACGGCGAGGCCTACATCGCCGTGATTGATGCAAAGCGACTGGATTATTACCACCAACTGGAGCGCGAGCGCATACACTTGCTGATAATCGACGAAGCATCCAAGGGGCTGGACGATGTTGCCTCAGGTCGCACCAAAGACGCACGCTCAGCGCTGAAAGCCATCAAGAAACGACGCGCAGCGGCTTGAGTAGCATCGGCAACCCATGGCCAATGGCATAAAAATCAAATTAACCGCTAACTTTGAGCGGAACTTAGCCGACATTGAACAATTCCTGACTGAGGCGGAAGCACCTCAGGCATTCGATGATTTGATCGACGAATTGCTTGGGACGGCAGTACCCAACCTTGAACGGTTTCCGGAGTTGGGCTCACCGTTTTTCAATCGAACGGTGCGTTCTGTGGAGGCGACCAATGCCACCGCCGTACTGAAAGCAAAGTTGCTTGCCCTGGCGGGATCATCGTCGAGCAGCTTGCGTGAATATGTGATGAAGCACTACCTCGTACTGTACGTGCAAGTTGGAGACGCCCTTTTTCTGCTCTCGATCAAGCACCACAAACAACTGTCTTTCGACTTTGAGGGGCATTGGGGCATATCGCCTTAGTGAACCGCCCCGGGATTTGTCGAGGCCAATTTGCTTAAGTGCAGGTTTGTTCGACCTGCTGACCGAGTTGGTGGTAGTAATTCATCGCTGCTTGGGCGGGTGAGGTGTAACCCAAGGGCTCCATGAGTCGTTGGGGTATGCCTTTTTTCAAGCAACCAACTCATCGATCTTTATATGTATTGATCTCGTGTTTGATCCACTGCTTGCAATCACTTGATCACCCTCAATCCTGTATTCAAACCAGCAACTCACTTTCGGATTTGACAGCACCCTTGGGGTAAAAATGGCTTGAATATCACCATCACAGCGGGCCGATTTGGATAGCAGTCCCGGGTGGCCCTGTTCACTCAAAACCTTTCCAATGGATTGGGTGAGGGTGTAGTCATTTTTGTCCGTCAGTGCCTTCACCTTTTTGCAAGTCGGGCGAAGATCGATCAGCACGGCTTTCAAATCCACGCTATACACCTTGCGTTGCGCAATGCGTCCGTCGGTCCAATGCCCGTCCTCATCGATCATGCGTTTGATCCAGTGGTAAGCAGTTTCATACACACCCGTCATCAAATCCGACGACCCATACCAAACACCAAACTTGCCGGTACTAAACCTGGATTCTTGCCAGTTTTCGAAAGGATAATCCACCGAGTCATTCCAGTCGGCTTCTTCAAAGGGGCGGTGGATGATGGGTTGATGGCTCACAAAGTGTGGCGGTTTGGCGTATTCCTCAATGGCTTGAGCCATTGCAAAATCTTCCGGATCGGCAATGTCGTCAAACAAGTCTTGGCTTACCACCAAAGAGCAAATATTGCGGTAGACGGTGCCGTCGAAGGCCACATTCCTGGACTGACCAAGAATGGTTTGCGCGTCTGCCATCAGTGACCTCTGGCTCGATCCAGGTAGGACCTGACCATCAACAAACCTCTAAAGCCAAAGCGATCGATGACTTCCACTGGAGTGAAGCCATCGAAAGCCAGGTTTTTCTTTTTCATCCAGCCGTAGCAGATCTCTTTTTGTGGGTAAAGAAGCCGCAGGTTTTTGTGGATGGCAAAAAGGTGGCTAAGCCGCTCAAGGCTGTCTCTGGAGTTGGAGATGGGGTCTCCCTTGCGGTACTTGGCCAAGGCTGTGCGGTTGTCTTTGGCCAGCCCCAGCAAAGCGGTGGACTCCTCGGTTTGCAAGCCCCAGAGGTCGAAAAGCTTCATGATCATGACCGCTGCCTTGGAGCGATCAATCTCTGCTTTGGATTCGATTGGGTCGGTCAGCATGCGAGGCCTGAATAAGCAATGATTATTGCTAATAATGTAATACAAATTGCACGTTTTTTCAATGTGGCAGATCTTTAAAAGCTTCGCACACAAGCTTTGGTGCTCGGCCCTTTCAGGCCCAATTCAGATGGGTGCATGCAGTCCATGCGCTTGTGTTTTTTGGTGTTTACACGGGGTTGTTGCCGTTGGTCAAGGTCTATAATTGCTCGCACGCAATCCAAACCACCGCCAAGGATCACCGATGACCATTCCATTTATTCCCAGCAGGTTTCAAGGCGCCATCAAACTGGTGTTGCTTGTGTTGGGGCTTGGCGCGCCGCTTGCGGGTTGTGCTGTGGTCAGTGCCACTGCAGGGGCAGCCATCTCTGTCACGGGTGCGGTTGTGAGCACTGGCATCAAGGTCACGGGCGCAGTCGTCGAGGCTGGCATTGATGCCGTCTCAGACGAGGACTAGCCCATTGTTGAATTGTTTCTCATTGCGCGTGCTATGTTTATAAGTATATAGCCATGCATTTATTGCATAAATAGGAACCGCGCTGCTCCCGAGGGTACACAAGGCGTTTCAATTCGCTTTTGCTGCACCCATGTACACGCCCCCATCGCTCGCCTCCAAGACACCCTTTGTTTCCTCGATTGATGAACCCATGTTGCCCAAGGCTTCCCGGCAATCGCCCAAACCTTCGGATGCGGCGTTCGGGGAGGCCTTGCATATTCAGCGGGCTGTGAGCCATGTGTTGGGCCAAGCGGAGATCACGGATTTGCTCTCTGGCAAGTGCCGGCCAAGCCCGACAGAATTTCGTGTGTTGATCGCTCGCGCATTGCAAGCGTATTCTGCTGAGCATGGGGTATTGAATCTGGTCAATAAAATGCGTGAGTGCATTGGCGACACCAGGCGATCTGAGTTCTCCATCGATGGTGTGCCTGTGTCTCGTTTGATCTGCCGTGTGCACTGCCCCTTGGAATACAACGATGCCCCACCCGAGTACAGTGGCGCGTCCGAAATTGCATCCCATGAACTCGGTCGCATTGTTTTGAGTCGGCGAGTCAGCGGGCGACGCGATGCGGCTCACCGCAAAACACATGTGATTGAATTGCGTTGCGAGTTGGCGCCCAACCTGTACGGCAGCCCGATCTCTGCCTTGATGCTTGGCTTGGCGCAGGATGTTTTTTTGTATCCCAAAGTGCTGGACATGCTGAACAGCAAGGTGAGCCACGCGGAGAGGGAGTGCTTTTATGTGGACGGGGTGTCTTGCTTGGGCGTGCCTCACAAGGGCGATTTGTTCATGCAAGCATTTCAGGCCACAGAAATGAAGGTTTTTGAGCAGTTGTTGGGCGAGGCTTACCGGTTCTGTTTCAAGCATGGCACCGCTGAGCAGCTTTTGAGCGAGCCGGTGGCCAGCTTGATGCGTTTTAAGGCGCTTCGCATGCGGCACGATGCACCGCTTGGCCCAGCCTTGTTGAAGTACCTGAATCATCAGGCGGACAACCACGATGACCGTTATGACATTGCTGAGTTGATGGATGTTTTTCAATCGCAGATACGAGCATGCCCTTTGGCCAGTGCGCCTCCGTCTGCCATTGGACGTGCGTATTTCAACACCCAGTTGCGCAACCTGCTTTGTCTTGCCCAAAAACAAGGCGCAACACCAGAGGACATGGCGGCCTTTGAATTAAAGATTCGCGCATACCGGGAATTGCGCACTCAGGGTATGGTGGATGCACCGGTGAATACCGCGCTTGTGGGCAAGGTTTGGTCGGTGGCGCCAGAGCATGGCAAAGACAATGCCCGACAAATTTTGAGCAGCTCCTCCAGCAGCGAGGCCATGGTGTTTGAGATAGATGGCTTGCACTGAATGCTGGACTGCTTTGGATGGGCATGTGCTCACCGTGATTGCGTTTGAGGGAGCAGGGGCGTAGCCCTGGCCGAGCCTTGTTCTCACCCAAGCGTGTTCTTTGTTAGTCTCGCTCCTTTGCCGTCTACCCAAAGTGGATTAATCATGTTGCGAAATCCTTTCCTTTTTATTTTTGTGGCGATGCTGCTTTGTGCGGGCTCCCCGGCTTGGGCAGGCAAGTCGAAGGCTTGTCTGTACAAAAACAGCAGCGTGGATCTGGACAAGCTAAAAAAATCGCCCCAGGTGTTGGGTCTGGAGCCAATTGAAAAAGGTGTTCGCTACTCGGGCAATCTAAGGGGCATTGGTGGTTTTTATCTGGAGCTTTTTAGTTGCACCAACTACGGCGCAAGGTTCACGGTGCTGCTCGGCCCGGACGATGACATTGCGAGTCTCGACGCCACCCTGAAGCTTTTGCCCGATTTGCTTTTTTCACAGGCCGATGCCCTGAAGGTGAGAGGCGAGTTGCAAGGCGTGCAACTGGCTGGCGATTCGCCCCCCGTGTTTTTGGATGACCTGGCGAAAGACCTTGGCCTTACTCAGGCATTTGTGCAGTTGGTTGAGGCAGAGGGCATGGGGTTGCTGGTGTTTCAGTACTATGGCGGGCTGTGATGCCAATGGCCTGAGCAGTTTCAGAGCACCGTCACCACGATCATCCAAATCAAAAACACAAGCACGCCCAGGCCCACCAGCCCGGTGACGATGCCTGCAACAATTGCCAGGCCATCGCGTGCCATCAGCCCAAGCCCAATTAGAATCAGGGCCACTGCGGGAGTGCCATTGCCGCCGGGGATGGGCAAAAAGATGATGAATCCCATCAGCGCAATAAAAGGCACCAGCCAGCCCCGGTGTTTTGGGCTGCTCAAAGACTCCAGCCTGGGTGTACAAATGCGGTCTGCCCTGGTGTAAATCCAGTTCAGGATCCGGATGAGCCGGGTGGCGCTGGCGCTTGAAAGCGTAACCCGGCAGACCGATTCGGGAAGGCCGTGCCCGCTGTTGTTGATCCACATCATGCGCGCCACAGACCATATTCCCACCGAGAAAACGAATCCCGAAAACGGAATGGGCAAGAGCGTAAGCACTGCCAGAAACAGAAGCAGTGCGCCGTGCGCGGATTCGCCATGCATGTCGGCCAAAAAGCGCACAGACACTTTGTTGTCGTGGGGATGCTCAACAGCAGTTTTGAGACGCAGCAGTAAATCGTTCATGCAATGAGTATACCGCTGCCATGCGACCGCGGTTTAGCGGTAGCCACCGTCGGCCATGACCACTTGGCCCATCAGGTAGGGCATGGTCAAAAGGTGCAAGGCGCATTGAGCCATCTCGTCAGGTTCTGCCCAGCGTTTCATCCAGATTTTGGCAGACTCCTTTTCTCGCACATCTGGGGGCAGGGTGGCGTTCAGGTCGGTGTTGATCCATCCAGGGGCAAGGCCATTGATGCAAATCTGGTCTTCCGACAGCTTTTCTGCGGCCACGCGCACAAAAAGGTTATTGGCTGCTTTGGAGGCGTCGTAGTGAGCAGACACCGGGTCCCAACTGTTGATCCCGTTGGTGGAGGTGACCAGCACAATCCGTCCGCGGAAATCGCCTCGCAAGGGGTTGTTTTTCATTTGCAGTGCGGCGTGTTTGGTGACCAAAAAACTGCCCGTTGCGTTGGTGTTTTGTACCTGGTCCCACTCCGCTTGTGTTTGATCAAAAAATTCGGTGTTGGGCGAAATACCCGCGCTGTGTATCACATGGTCAATTGCAATGCCCTCGCGCCCAATCGCTTCAAAAAAGGCTGACACGGAGGATTCTTGACCCACTTCACAAGGGAAGGCTTTGGCCTGGGTTTTTGGATTGGCCTGTTGAATTTGCCGAAGTGCTGCCTGGGTTTTTTCAGGTTTCCGGCTTGCTGAAACCACCACATTTCCACCCGCTTTGGCCACTGCCATTGCACAGGTGAGGCCAATACCGCTTGCGCCGCCAGTGATCACGGTCCAGGTGTTTGAAAAATCAAAATGCGCTGCAGCCATGGTGTACCCCTTGGTTGTAATTGGACGTCAATCATCGCACAGACAACATAAACAAGTGCCATTAAATTTGCCTGTGGCAATTCGCTTGGATTCACTGCTGCCGATACCTGCTGCTGTTGAGCCCCTCTGAGATCGCTTTGCGCGTGTCCTCGTAAAAGTGTCTTCGGCCTGCCCGATATTCTGCCCAAGCACCACTTCTGTCTTGCCGTTTGGAAGTGCACCCAGAGCTGGCCTGCCAGCCCTATTGCAGCTCTGTTCTATGGCGTTGGCTCGGGTTGACTGAGCCGGCTCAGAGGAAAGGCTTGCGCCGCAGCCTTGAAGTAATGCTGGTAGCCCAAACACCACAGGCATAGTGAAACGACCTTTCATCATGTGTAGCCTGTGAGTGGGTTGAACATTTGATACCGGCGGCCTTTTTGGTTATGGATGTATTGGCCTAATTGAATCCTTTCACCCCAAGCTCGCGCCCCATCCCGGCAAACACCCGCTCGGTGCCATTCACCAGGTCTTCAAGGGGTTGTTTGAAATCGGTTGCGATCCAGCTTTGGCACAGGTGGATGATCATGCCCACTGCGCTCTTGGCCATCACGCGCATCACTTTGTCTGGCATGGAAGGGCCGCTTAACAATGGGCGGGTGAATTGCAGCAACAAGCCGACAAATGCGTCATATCGCTCGCCATACATTTCACCCAGTTGCCCGCGCACGGTCATGGCTTCAATCAATATCAACCTGGCTTTTGCCGGGTTGCGCTCTACAAAGCCAAAGCTTTCCTGCAAGCCAGCGCGAACGAGTTGGCGAGCGTCCATCAAGTGAGGTGCCACCGCGGCCAGGATGGATTGCATGTATTCGCGGGTCACTGATTCGTAGGCCGCAGTCAGCAGGGCCTCACGGCTCGGGAAGGCTTCGTAAAAGTAGCGTTTGGTGAGGCCAGCTTCGGCGCATATGGCATCAATGCTGACCGATGCAAACCCGTGTTCACCAAACAGGCGCACAGCGGCGTCCACCAGCGCCAGTCGGCGCGCAGCCTGGCGCTCTTGTGCAGACTTGCCGCCATAACTTCGAGGCGGGGGGCGCTGGGGCGGGGGGATGATGGGTTCTGTCACGTGAGATCTCTGCAAGGGCACACAAATATTTGACACTAAATCGTATCACATTTATTCTGATACGGATCCGTGTCACAAAATCACCTCACCACGTTGGTCAACCATGAGACTTTTCTTGTTGCCTGGGATTGCCCTGGCCTGTGCATTCTTGATGACGTCCTGCGGTGGGCCATTTTCTGGCGATGGCAGCGGTGTTCCGGCGGCTACGCGGCCTGCTGCTTCCGATTTTTGCCAGCCGGTGCCGGCACAGGAGTCTCAGGAAAATGTCGTGACCGCCTGGAAAACCGCACCAGGTGATGCCTTGATAACCCATCCAATCAGTGGGCTGACCGTGCGGCAATCGTTTGCGCCTCACTGGGCAGGCCATGTGGTGCGCTTGCGTTTGAGCAACCGGTATTCCAGCCTGCCAGTCACGTTGAGCAACATCCATTTGGCTGAAGAATCGGCACCCGGCAGTGCCAACATGGTGCCCAACACCGCATGCTTGCTGAGGTTCAATGGCCAACCCAGCGTAACCATGCAAGCCGGTGAATCGGTGGTGAGCGATTGGGTAAGGTACCCGGTGGAAGCCTTCAAGCGCTTGGGGGTCAGTTTTTATGCGCCTGGTGCAACACCACAGGTAACCCGCCACCTCAATGCCAATGAGGTTTTGTACATCAGCCTGCCCGGGGACCATGCGGCCAGTGCGGACGGCGGCATGTTTGTCGCTGCGCCCGATGGCTACACTGCCAATTTTTTGGTGATCGAGGCGCTTGAGGTGTTGGCCTCCGCTGGGGTCAGCACGGTTGTTGCTGTTGGCGATTCAATCACCGACGGCTCCGACTCAACCACTGCGTTTTTGAGTGGCCGCGGCTCGCCCCTTGTGGCCACAGATCAGCGTTACCCCAATCATTTGCAGCGCAGGTTTCTTGCAGCGGGCATGCCTTTGGCCGTGGCCAACGCGGGCATTGGTGGCAATGAGCTGCTGCGTGATGGCTGGCTTCCCCAGTTTGGCAAGGCATTGCTCACCCGGTTTGAGGCCGATGTGCTGCAAACCCAAGGGGTCAGCCATGTGTTGGTGATGATTGGCACCAATGATTTTGGAAACCCCAAGCCAGGCCAGGCACCCACATCCGAAGAGCTGATCACCGGGTACAAAGAGTTGATTGCAAAGGCAAAAAATGCGGATGTCCGGGTGATTGTGGGCACCATACCACCTGCCGAGGGCGCGGTGACAGAATTGCTGCCCATCTTGCACGGCACTGCGGCGGCGAGGCGGGCGCGCGATGAAGCCAACGCCTGGATACGCAGCCAGACCTTGAGCGATGGCGTGGTGGATTTTGCAAATTGCCTGGAAGACAAGGACAGGCCCGGGTTTTTAGCGCCCGAATACAACAGTGGTGACAACTTACACCCCAACCCGGCAGGCTATGCGGCCATGGCCGACTGCGTGAATTTGAGTTTGTTTGAGAGATCGCAATGACCTATTTTGTTACACGATGTAAATATTTTTTGAGTCTGGCTCTGTTTGCTGGGGTATGTACAGGTTTGTTGAGCGCTTGTTTGGGTGGTCGCGAGAGCGATTCCAAAACCGGGGTGGGGGGCGCTGCAAGCCCCGGTGTGCAAGCAGCCCAAGTCAACATGAGCGAGCAGGCGATTGCGATGAGCAACCTCAATGGCCGGGTGGAAATTCTTAAAAACCCGTTGCGGATTCGCTTTTTTAATGCAGCCGATGAGTTGGTTCTCGAGCAGGTCAATGCCAGTGGCGGTGCATTTGCGCCTGGTGTGTCCATTGATGAACCCCTGGGCAGTGATTACATTCCACGTGTTTTGTTGAATGCGCCGTTCAGCTACATGGTGGGCGCGGAAGTGGCTCCGCAGTTACGCGCCACGCCTTGGGTGGGCAACTACCTGATGCAGGGTCTGGTGGGCGTGCAGTACCATGGTACCGAGGTGCTGGAGGCCACCAAAACGGCCACAGGTGTTGCGCTGACAATTGCCACCAACGATCCCACAGGCCGCCTCATCAAGGCAGAAATCCGCCCCGCTGAGAGCAACAGCTTCGAAGTGCGCATGGCTGTGAGCCCTGCACAAGGTGTGGTGATGGTTGCGGACAGTTTTGTGATGCAGCCCGAAGAGTCTTTCCATGGTTTTGGCGGGCGGCACAATGCGGTCAACCAGCGTGGCAATCTGCTCACCAATTTTATTCAGGCACAAAACGTGGGTGCAGGCCCGGCTGCGCCAGTGGCCAATCTGGCATCTGGCCAGGGGGAGGGTTACATGTTCCCTTCCGGGCCAGATGCAGCTTATTACATTTCCACCGCATTTGCTTCCACGGGAGGCTACGGCTTCATGCTCGACAGCACACGGCCATCCCGCTATGACCTAGGGGCTTCCAACCCCCAAGCCTGGCAAGTCAACGTGTCAGGCAGCGAGATGACCTACCTCGTTGCCCCCGGTGCAGAAAAACAGACGCTCAAGAGTTTGTCGGGTCTGCAGGGTAGGCATCGTGTGCCCTTGCAGGCCGACCTTGGGCCGACCTTGTCGCGGGCAGTGCGGGTGCTTTCTGCACAGGCAGACGATGCTGCCAGCTACGAGGCCAAGGTTTGGGATGATCTGGCGCAGATTGATGCACTCAAATTGCCGGTCAAAGGTTATGCCTTTGAGGGCTGGGAAATTTTGCCGCGCGAGACCAGCAAAACCATCATTGAGGCACTGCACGACCGAAACATTCGTGCGTATCTGTACATTCGGAATTATGTTGGCCTGGACGTGGCCAACACCGAGCGGCCAGAAACCTTCACCGAGGCACTGCAGGCCGGTTATGTGGTCAAAGACGCTGCTGGTTTGCCCTACCTGTTTGGCACACCATTTGGTGGCCTAGGTGCCGCAATTGACTTTACCAACCCGGAAGCGGTTGCCTGGTGGGAGGGGCGTATTCGGGAAATGCTGGTCGAGTTGCGGGCCGATGGGTTCATGCAGGATTTTGGTGAACACATTGCATTGGACATGCATTTTTTTGATGGCAGCACCGGCCAAACCATGCACAACCATTACCCCACCTTGTTTCATCAAACCACCCGAAAAATCATCGATGACATTGAACGTCAAACCGGGCGGCATATTTTTTTCTGGACCCGCGCCGGTTATTCCGGGCGGCAGGGCAGTTCCGGGTTTGAGTCGTCCAATTTCCCTGGCGATGAAACAAGCGATTGGTCCCGAGCATCTGGCATTGCTTCCTTAACCAGTGACATGTTGAGCCGCGGTGCCACTGGTTCGTATGGTTTCAACACCGACATTGGTGGCTATTTTGATTTCCACACAGGCCCGGCGGATGCGGAGCTTTACACCCGCTGGTCTTTCTGGGCCGCTTTGTCGCCGGTCTTCCGGGTGCACAATTCATCCAGCAACGGGGTGCGCATGCCCTGGTTCTATGGTGAGCAAACACTGGCGCACTGGCGCAAGGCCGCTGAGCTGCATTTAAAGGCTGCGCCGCTCATCATTAAACTATGGCAAGAGGCACAAACAACCGGCGTGCCCCCGGTGCGCGGCTTGTGGGTGGAGTATCCCCAAGATGAGCGTGCCCGGCGCGAGGACCAACAATGGATGTTGGGGGCGGATGTGTTGGTGGCGCCTGTGGTTGAGCAAGGTGCGACAAGTCGCAATGTGTACTTGCCCCAGGGGTGCTGGAAGCATGTGGACACGGGCATGCGTTTTGATGGGCCCAAAGAGGTCACGGTGCCTGCGCCGATTGATTCCCTGCCGTATTTCTTTCGCTGTGGAACCAACCCTTTTTAAGTGCTGGGCAGGTTTGTGCACTGCAATCGGTTAGCATGTGAGCATTGTCAGCCTTTTGCCTGCCCATGCCCGTGCTTTCCGACAACGAATTTGACCAACTGGCCAGCGCCTTTATCACTGGCCCTTACCGCCATCACAAAGGCGGCCTCTATGAGGTTTTGGGTTTGGGGCGGGAAGAAGCCACCCTGCAGGTGGTTGTAATTTACAAGGCCTGCAAGAACAACACTTTGTGGACCCGCACGCTGGAGGTGTTCACTGAGCTGGTGGACACGCCGCAGGGGCAGAGACCCCGTTTTGAGCCTGTGCAATGAGCAGCCCTGAAACCTCCAACCGAGCGCCTCACATTTGGGTGGACGCCGATGCCTGCCCTGTGCCGGTGAAAGACATGTTGTACAGGGCTGCCGAGCGCACCGGGATTGAGGTTACATTGGTGGCCAACCAGTACATGCGCACACCTCCATCCCGCTTTGTTCGCTTTGTGCAGGTGCCCAAGGGTTTTGACGTGGCCGATGATGAGATTGTCAAACGTGCGCAGGCGGGCGACTGGGTTGTGAGCAATGACATTCCCCTGGCAAGCCAATTGATTGCCAAAGGGGTGCATGTGCTCACACCGCGTGGCGAGCGGCTTAGCAAAGAGAACATTGAAGTGTTGCACACCATGCGCGATTTTATGGACACCCTTCGCGCCAGCGGCATCGACACGGGGGGGCCACCAGCCTATGGGCAAGCCGACCGGAAAGCCTTTGCAGCTGAACTTGACAAGGCCTTGCTGGCCATACAACGCAGTGCCTGAATGACTGGGAGCGCCATCATCATGAAAGTTCATCACCTCAATTGTGGAACCATGTGCCCGGTTTGCCGCCGGCTGATCAACGGGCAGGGCGGTTTTTTTGAACGGGCCAGGATGGTGTGCCATTGCCTGCTTGTGGAAACGGAACAAGGCTTGGTGCTGGTGGATACCGGGCTGGGCACAGGCGACATAGAAAACCCCTCGAGGCGCCTGGGCAAGGGCTTTGTAGCCATGATGCAGCCCACCTTGAGCGCCAGTGAGACTGCGGTGGAGCAAGTGAAGAAGCTGGGTTACTCGCCCAAGGATGTTAGGCACATCATGCCAACTCACCTGGACCTGGACCATGCAGGCGGGCTGAGCGATTTTCCGATGGCGCAAGTGCATGTGTACAAACCAGAGCATCAGCACGCCGTTCAGCCCAGCCTGAGGGATTCTTTGCGCTATCGCACCGCGCAATTTGCCCACCAGCCCGACTGGGCATTGCACAGCCAGTGCAAGCTCGAATGGTTCGGTTTTCCGGCCATTCAGCCGTTGGCAGGCATAGACATCTTGTTGGTGCCCCTGATTGGCCACACGCGTGGCCATGTGGGTGTGGCTGTGCGGCAGGGGGCCAAGTGGTTGCTGCATTGCGGCGATTCATACTTTCACCGCAGTGAAGTGCAGCCCGAGCCAGCCATGCCCATGCCCCCCATGTTGGCTTTTTTTGAGAAGCTGGTGCAAACCCTACCCAAGGAGCGCATGGCCACTCAAGGCCGCTTGCGCACGCTGGTAAAAAACCATGGGGATGAAGTGGCACTTTTTTGTGCCCACGACCCGGTTGAATTTGAATCTTTTTCACAAAAAATCGTTTAATTTCCCCGCCACTTGGCCGTTAACTCCGTAGTACCCCGAAAGGATTAACCAAGTGCGCGGAGGTGAACATGCCAGAGGCTCAAGCCAAACAAGCTGAGCTGATGCAGCAGCTTGAAGAGGCTCATCATCAGCTTTTGCAAAGCGAGAAGATGGCCTCCATCGGCTCATTGGCTGCGGGTGTTGCACACGAAATAAACAACCCGATTGGTTTTGTCGGGTCAAACCTTTATACCCTCAAAGGCTATGTGCACGACCTGCTGGCCTTAATCAACCGATTCAAGTCTGCGGGTTGCGATCTGGAACAGCTGCAGTTGGCACACCAGTATTGCAAGGAGGTGGATCTTGACTATCTTCAGGCCGATGTTCTCCAACTGCTGGATGAAAGTCAGGACGGGATTGCACGTGTGCGTCGCATCGTGCAGGACCTGAAAGATTTTTCTCACGTGGACCATGGCGACTGGGTGGTGTGCGACCTCCACAAAGGCTTGGAGTCCACCCTGAACATGGTCAACAACGAATTGAAATACAAAGCAGTTGTGCAGCGCGCGTATGGGCAGCTGCCAGAGATCACCTGCCTGGCTTCCCAAATCAACCAGATATTCATGAATCTTTTGATCAATGCCGCCCATGCAATAGACAGGGATGGTTTGATTCGCATCCGAACCTGGGCCGATGATGAGTATGTGTATGTCAGCATTTCTGACAATGGCTGCGGGATTGCACCAGAAAACCTCAGTCGCATTTTTGATCCCTTCTACACCACCAAACCTGTGGGCAAAGGCACTGGCCTTGGCCTGTCTTTGAGCTATGGAATTGTAAAAAAGCATGGTGGGCGAATTGATGTGCAAAGTGAACTGGGGGTGGGCACCACATTCACACTCGTGCTGCCGATAGAACAGAAAAACGCAGGGGTGGCGCATGAACACAGTTGCTGATCTGGGTTTGGGAAAACACCTTCTGGTGGTCGATGATGAGGACAATGTGCTCAATGCCCTGGCCCGTTTGTTGCGCCGAGATGGTTATACACTTCACATTGCCCGCTCGGTGCGTGAGGCCTTCGAGATTCTTGCCATCCATCCGGTGGAAGTGGTGCTGTCGGATCAACGCATGCCTGAGAAAAACGGCACGGACTTTTTAAGTGAGGTGAAGCAGCGTTACCCCCACACCGTGCGCTTGATGCTTTCGGGATACACCGAGGTGGGCGCAGTTACCTCGGCAATCAATGAAGGGGCAATTTACAAGTTTCTCACCAAACCCTGGGACGATGAGCAGCTCCGTGCAAACGTGCGCGAAGCATTCCAACGCTATGAGATGGAGGCACAGAACCTCCGCCTGCATCGTCAGATTGAAGAAGTGAATGCCGAGCTGCTCCAGCTTAACCACACCCTGGAGCAGGAGTTGATGGCCAAGAATGAGCGCATAAGGCGCGGCTCTTCGGTGGCCTGTGTGATGCAGGAGATGATCGACCATTTGCCCATCGGCCTGTTGGGGATGGATCAGGGTGGCGAACTGGTTTGTGTGAACGCACACGCTGCGAGGTTGTTGGCTTGCAAGCAAGGGGCCTTGATTGGCAACACTGTGGATGCGCTGCCAGCCGCTTTGCAGGATTTGCTGAATGATTACTTGATGCTTGATGAACCGTTGGCTGTGGATGCCCATGTGGAGTTGTGTGGCTTGCACTTGCGCATAAGCATCAAGCCCATGGGGTTGAGCAGCGGGTCCTCAGGCTGTCTGGTGTTGCTCCTGCCACCCGGGTTGGAGGCATGATGAGTCATTTGTGTGACGTGCTTGGTTTGCCTGCCTTGAGTGTTCAAGCCCCCAGGCTTTTGTCGAGTATTCAATCGGATGACATCACCATCAAGGAGTTGGCCGATCATCTCCGCCTGGATCCAGGGATTGGTGCTCGCCTGCTGCATGTTGCCAACTCGCCTTTTTTTGGGGTGAGCGGGCAGGTTGACTGTACAGAAGAGGCCGTGATGGTGCTGGGCATGCGCCGCGCAAGAGATCTGATTCAGGTGGAGGTCTTCAAGAACCTGATCCAGTCCCCACCATGGAATGCGGTGGATTTGAGTCGGCTCTGGAAGCAGGGCCTGGTGGTGGCAGCGGCCATGCAGGCCATGGCTGCGCGGGTGTGCATGGCAGATTCCGCAGCTTTTACCACAGGGCTCTTTCACAACCTGGGTTGCCTGGTGTTGTTGCATGCCTCCCCTGAGGAATATGGTCGGGCTCTGCAGCAGCAAACCTGCTCGGCGGAGTTGATACGGTTGGAGCGGGAATTGTTTTTCTCAGACCATGCGGAAATGGGGGCCAGTGTGCTGGCCCAGTGGCATTTCCCCGCCCACATTTGCGAGGCTGTGGCCACACAGTATCTGCAACCTGACGCCGAGCACAGTGTGCTGCAGCGTTTGCTCCAGCTGTCGCACTGTTACACGGAAGGCGGATGGGTTGCGCCGCCAGGCCTCCAAGGTGCTTTTGCCAGCGTGGGTTTGCCGCCCTGGGGCAGCGATGGCCTGAATGCCCTGGCCATCGATGTCAAGGCACATGCCCAGCATTGGTTGGGTTTGTTGGGGGAGTGAAGGTATGGAATCAAGCGACGCGTCTTCGGTGCTGGTGATTGATGATGAGGTGAATGTGCTCAACGCCATTCGCCGTACCCTGCGCGGTGAGCCTTACAAAGTGGAGTGCAGCAGTGATCCGGTTCAGGCGCTGGAACTTGCCAAAGACCTACAACCCAATGTGGTGCTTTGCGACATGCGCATGCCGGGTTTGAACGGCGTGCAGGTGTTCTCTGCCCTGACACGCTCTAACCCACAATGTGCAAAAATTTTATTGACTGGTTATGCAGACATCAACTCCACCATTGCCGCCATCAATGAGGGTCACATTGACCGCTACATGACCAAGCCTTGGAATGATGAAGACCTGAAGCACACCCTGCGGCAGCAGATTCGCTTGGGGGCGCTTAAAACCGAGCGCGATCAACTGGCTCAAAAGTTGGCGGTCAAGGTGAAGGAATTGAGTCTCTTGAATGCCCAGCTTGATGAACGTGTGCATGCGCGCACTCAGGAAATTTATCAAACCAACCTGTTTTTGGAGCAGGCCTTCACCGAGTTGAACGAGCAGTTCCTCAATGCGGTCAAGGTGTTCTCAAATCTGATCGAAATGGGATCGCCCGACATGGCTGGGCATCATCGCCGCGTGGCGGATCTTGCTCGCCTGTTGGCGCTGGAGCTTAACCTGCCCGACATTGAAGTTCGGGACATTTACATCGCGGGCCTGCTGCACGATGTGGGTAAAACAGGTTTGGCCGAGCATGTGTTCCACGTCTCACTCACTGTGCTGGATTCCGCCTCACGGCAAGCCCTGCTCAAGCATCCAGTTCGCGGGCAAGCGGCCTTGCTCGCACTGCCTGAGCTGTCGGCGGCATCGCTTTACATACGCCAACATCATGAACGCATGGATGGCCAGGGCTACCCAGACGGTTTGCATGGCGAGGACATTGCGCGTGGTGCGCGCGTGTTGGCCGTGGCTGAGGATTGGGATGAGTTGCAACTGGGTTGGTTGTCCACGCGCAAATTGGGCTTGGCCGAGTCGCTGGAGTTTATTCAAAAGGGGGCCGGCAAGCGTTACGACCCTGTGGTGGTGAATGTGCTGCCCGCAGCCTTGCAGAAACTTGAGAATTGTCCGCGGGAGGACGAGGAAATCCTGGACAGCAATGCCGTGGTGCCAGGCATGGTGCTCAGCCGAGA
>DASUEC010000222.1:0-2755 GCA_036275255.1 Limnobacter sp.
TGCCAGGCTGGGTTCCGTGCCGACAAAAGGCGGCGAAGACTCCATGTCAAAATTCGGCTCCTCTTGAGCGCTCAGCCATTCCTTGTCAGGTTCTTGTGCCGGGCTGGCAGGCTCAGGCAATGCCAAGGCATCACCCATCAACACCGGCTCGGCACGGGCCTGCACTGGTGCGGGCGTGGCAGTTTGCAAATCGTCGGTTTCACTTTCTGCAGGTGTTTGGCGGTTTGCCTGCTCACGCAGGCGGGTGGTGAACCAAAACAACAAGCCAAGTGCAATCGACACCACCGACAAGAGCATCCAGGTGAGGGTGCCCATCCCGCCCTCGTCCCGCGGCACAGGCGCTTGCGGGGGTGTCAACGGCTGAGGTTGCGCCGACGCGGCAGGCGGCGGCTCCACCTCCTCGGGCTTGCCCACAGTGGCAGGCGCTGTCTGCAAGTTGCCACGCTCATCAAGCTGGTCACCCCGGATGGTGAGCACATAGTCATCCGGTTCCACCTTCATGCCCTCTTCCATGGCGGCAAGCACCACGTCGCGGCTTGCCTTCACACCAAACAGGCTGCGCGCGTCCTGCCCGAGTACAGCCAGCAGGGCAATCGCTTCGGCGGCCTGTGTGCGCGCTTTCTCATCGTCCAGCAAGGCCGCCTGCGTTTTGTTCAACAGGGCCAGGTCACTGGCCAGGGCCCTGGGGGAGACCACCTCGTCGCCCTGGGTTTGGTCGAGCAGACGCAGTTCAATCCCATCGGGCGGGGCAGGCTCCAGCACCTGACTGGGCTCGGCGGGGAAGTCCACCGCAGCTGGGGGCGGTGGCGGGCTGACCGGCTTGGGCAACTCCGGGCGCTGAAGGTCACGGGTGCGCACGGCGTTGTTGTCGATCACATATTCACGAATGTGGTTTTGGCGGGGATCACGCGCCTCCAGCACCAGGGCAAGGCCGCGTGGCGCTGGCTCAATGGCGGTGATTCTCAAAAATCCGCTGGTGCTGTTGGGCTGCAAAAACACACGGGTACGCACCAGGCCTTTGAAGTCGGCCACGCTGGTGGATTTCACTGCAATGCTCAGTTGCTCAGGTTGCTGAGCCTCTTGCGGGCTCATGTCAAACTGCACATGCGCAATCAGCGGCATCCCCACCTCGGAGCGAACTTCCATCGCCCCCAATTCCACGGCAGAGGCCATGGATGTGTGCATGCCCAGGCCAAGCAGGCCAGCCTGGCAAACCCCGCGCCACATGCTCACTTCAGCCATTGAGTTTTCGCAAACGCTCGGAGGGGGTCACAATGTCGGTGAGGCGAATGCCAAAGCGGTCGTTCACCACCACCACTTCGCCCTGCGCAATCAGGCAACCGTTGACCAGCACATTCATGGGCTCGCCAGCGAGCCCGTCGAGCTCCACCACAGAGCCCTGCGCCAGTTGCAAAATGTGCTTGATCGGAATCTTGGTGCGCCCAAGCTCCACACTCAAGGTGACAGGAATGTCCAGAATGATGTCGATGTCATTGCCCGCGCCTTGCTCTTCCTCGCCAGAAAGCATGTCAAAGTGGTGTGCCTCCACTTCACCGATGGACTCATCGGGCACCACACCAGCAACACCCTCTGCTGCCCCTTTTTTCGATTTTTTGGTTTCTGTGTTCATGCTTAGTGTTCCTGCTTGACCATGTTTTTGAGCTCATCCAGGGTGCCTGCGCCATGCTCACTGACCATGGCGTATACCTCACTGAGCGATTTGAAAGCACGCACCGGCTTTGGCCGTTCTGCCAGGCTGTCCTGCCCCGGTTTGATGAGCTTTTCCACTTTCACTGCATATTGCCCGCCACTGATGCCATAGGTGCAATCAAAAACCGGCACGTTGTCCACCTTCGCCTGCACGGTGGGTGTCATGTGCAGGGGAATAAAATCACCCTTTTGCAACGTGAGCACGTCAGCCACTGTGAGGTTGGCGTGGGCCAGGGTCACCTGCAACTCCACCTCAGCCATTTGCATTTGGGATTTGAGCAACTTCGACCAGCGTCGGTCGGTCTCGCCCTGATTGCTTTGCACGGCAGAACTCATGGCGTCGCGAATGGGTTCAAGCGATGAGTAAGGCAAACAGATGTGAATGGATCCCGAGGCAGAGCCCAGCTCGATCTGGAACTTGCTCGACACCACAATCTCTGCCGGGTTTGCAATGTTGGCAAACTGGGTGTGCATCTCCGAGCGCACATACTCGGGCACCAAGGGGTACACAGGCGCCCACGCCTTGGCGTATTCCGAAAACACCACTTCGAGAACCCGTGCAATGATGCGCTGCTCGGTGGCTGAAAATTCACGCCCTTCAATTTCGGTCTGCAAACGCCCGTCACCACCGAACATGGTGTCCACCATGGCGAAAATCATGGTGGGGTCGAGAATCACCAAACCGTTGCCACGCAAAGGCTTGATTGAAATGAGGTTCAAGTTGGTGGGCACCGCGAGGTTGCGGATGAACTCGTTGTATTTGATGACCTTCACCGAGCCAACCGTGACCTCGGGCATGCGCCGCATGAAGTCAAACAAACCAATGCGCAACAAACGCGCAAACCGTTCGTTGATGATCTCCAGCGTGGGCATGCGCCCGCGCACGATGCGCTCCTGGCTCGACAGGTCGTAGGTGCGCACCCCGCCGGTCTCGACGACGTTGTCGCCGGCGGAGGCGTCCTCGCCGGTGACACCGGCCAGGAGGGCATCGACTTCTTCCTGCGAAAGGGCGTGGGGCATGGCGTCGCGGGGCCGGTTACTGGAC
>DASUEC010000223.1:0-3691 GCA_036275255.1 Limnobacter sp.
ACTGCAGCCCCTGGCAAGCCCAACACGAAAAACCAAAACAGGGGTGCCACCACAGAGTCGTTCAAATTCTCTGCAAGGGTTGAGAGGGCCGCCTGCCGAACCTGCACCGGGCTGAGTCCTTTCACATCCCGGCTGACCAAACGGGCGACCTGCCGCTGGCCCTCGGGCAGCGAACGCTGCAAAGCCAATTCAACATCGCGCACTTCGTCGCGCAGCACACGCCACGCCATCATGGGCTTGAGCAACACACCCAGCAAACACACCTGGACAATCCCGTGTGCATTCATCAGTGCTGCCAACAGCAAGGCTGCCAGACAAGCCACAAAGGCTGCACCCAAACACCATGCCAATGCACCGGCCGCAAACTGAATCAGTGGATGATTTGAACGGGTGTCGATGGCCGGGGCAAACAATTTGCCAGACCACCCGAGATAACGGCCCATCCACACCACGGGGTGCCAACGCGGTGTTGGCTCACCGAACCAATAATCCAGCAGCAAAGCCACCAACACGGCAGCTGACAACGCTTCCAAAGGCATGGCAAAAAACCACATCATCCCACCCCTGGGGTGGAAGGAGATGTTTCGGGATGTGTGAACAGTGCACTGGCCTTTCCCCAGCTGTCATCAAACACCAAGCCTGACAAATGCTCGGCTTGGGCCCATTGCTGCTGCGCCAGCATGGGTTCGGCGTAATAGCCTTCAACTGGCCCCAGGCATATCACTGCCACGGGATCCGCGCCTTTTGGCAAATTCAGCAGACTCGCCAGCTCGGTGGGCTCGAACATGGACACCCAGCCCATCCCAAGGCCCTCCACACGCGCAGCAAGCCACATGTTTTGAATGGCACAGGCCACTGAGGCCATATCCATTGCAGGCATGGTTCGCCTGCCAAACACATGGTGGTCACGGCCATCGGCCAAGGCCACGACAAGCACTTCGGCGGCTTCCAGAATACCCTGCACTTTCAGTTGCATGAACTCATTTTCGCGTTGCCCCAGGGCACGGGCAGTTTGAATGCGCTCACGTTCTACCAGGGCATGAAGGCAAGTGCGGGTGTTGCAATCGTGAATGCGAATAAAACGCCAGGGCTGCATGTAGCCGACGCTGGGGGCGTGATGGGCAGCCACGAACAAACGTCGCATTACATCAGCCCCCACGCGCCCACCACAAAAGTGCCGCATGTCACGCCGCTCGCGAATGGCACGGTAAACCGCAGCGGATTCGCTGGGGGTGAAAGGCTGCGCTGCAAGCAATTCAGGCTTTTTGTTGCTGTCTGCTTGCATGGTGATCAATCTTCAATCCCGCGTTGAGCAGGTACACCCGCCCGGAACGCGTGTTTAACCATGGTCATTTCGGTCACGGTGTCGGCCATGTCGATGACCTCTTGCGGGCAACGACGGCCCGTGATGACCACATGCACGTCCTTGGGTCTTTCGCGCAGGGTCTGCAACACGTCCTCCAGGGGGATCCAGCCATAGATCAAACCGTATGTGAGTTCATCCAGCACCACCATGAAGTGTTCGCCCCCCAAGATGGTGTCGCGGGCTTTGGCCCACCCATCGCGGGCCAGTTGTGCAGAATGTTCAATGTCTTTGCTTTTCCAGCTGAAGCCGTCTCCCAAACCTTCAATGGACAAACCAATCTGCTCAAACGCCCGATGCTCGCCAAAACGCGCGCTGGGCACCTTCATGAACTGATAAATCTTCACGAGCTTGCCGTGCACATGCGTGCGGCCAAAAGCGCGCAGCGCCAAGCCAAAGGCAGCCGTGCTTTTGCCTTTGCCATCGCCAGTGTTTACGATGATCAAACCGCGCCTTTCACCCTCTGGGCGGTCATAGCGTTTCTCGGTGGGGGGTGCTTCAATTTGCATCAAATGTCCTTGTGCGATCAGGTTGGCAACACCAGCCAGCGATTGTTGACCTGGTGAATGGAAAGTCTGTGCTCGAACACCGCCTGCAAGGCCATGTGCGCGGCTGGTTCGTGGCTGGGGCCTGCATGTTGCAACTTGCCGGACTGCATCACCAACAGGTCGTCAGCGAGCAAAGCCAGTGAGATTTCATGCAACACGGTTACCACCGTTTTGCCTTGGGACACCAGCGCGCGCACCAGGGCAATGCAGTCGGCCTGGTGTGGCGGATCAAGATTTGCCAACGGCTCGTCCATCAACACAATGTCGGCCTGGACAGCCAGCAGCCTGGCCAACAACACACGCTGGCGCTCGCCCCCTGACAGGCTGCCCAACAAGCGCGCCCGCCATGGCCATACACGGGTTTGCTCCATCGCCTGCTTTACAGCCACATGATCCGCAGGGCCAGGCGCACTTAGCCAGGGCATGTGAGGAAACCGGCCCAACATCACGATGTCGTGCACAGTCAAGTCATCGGCCGCCTGATCTGCACCGCCCTGTGCGAGCCATGCCACTGTTTTGGCACGCTCCCGCCCTGAAAAACCTTTCAGATCTTTTCCATGAATGACAACCTGCCCATGCTGCACGGGCGAGAGCCCAGCCAAGGTCCGCAAAAATGTGGATTTGCCAGCACCGTTGGGGCCGACGACACAGGTCCAGCGCCCGGCAGCGATGCTCACGTCCAACTGATGCAAAACAGTGTTTGCAAAACGGCCAGCTCCCAACGTCACCGACAGGTTTTTTACCTCAAAAGCAGCCTGCGCCTGTTGCATGGTCATTGCCCTGCCTTTCTGTGCATCAACCACAACAGGTAACCGCCACCAAGCGTGGCTGTGAGAACGCCCACCGGGACTTCCTGCGGTGCAATCAAACCCCGGGCCAGAATATCTGCTGCCAACAGCAACACGCCCCCCATCAAGCTGGCGAGCACAAGCAACTGGGTGTGATTGGTGTGGACTGCTGAACGCACCAAGTGCGGCGCAGCCAATCCCACGAAAGCAATCAAGCCGGTGTGTGCAACAGCCGTGCCAGTGGCCAATGCCAAAGCGGCTATCAAAGCCATTCGCGACACACGCAAAGGCAGTCCCAAACTGATTGCAGTCGGCTCACCCAGGGCAAGGGCATCCAGCGTTCTGGACAAACCCACGCCCACACACAGGCACAACAGACCTGCGCACAGCATGATGCCAAGCGATTGCCAACCCACGAACCCGGTGGAGCCCAGAACAAAGGCCTGCATCGCTTGCAAAGTTTGTGGAACAGCGATGGTGACCAACGAGGTGAGCGCGCCAAGCACCATGCCCACCACCACACCACCCAGCAACAAACGAAGCGTGTGCTGCACGCCTTTGGCCAGGGTCAGGGTTAGCATCACCGCGAGCACTGCGCCGAAAAAAGCAGCGCCCGTCAACCCCACCCGCACCACCCATGCATCGGCAAAGGGCGATATGCCTAACGCAGCCAAAGAGACGGCCACCGCCAGCGATGCACCGGATGCACTGCCCAACAAAAAAGGATCGGCCAGGGGATTGCGAAACAAGCCCTGCGCAATTGCACCCGCCAGCCCCAGCAACGCCCCTGCAGACCATGCGCCCAATGTGCGGGGCGCGCGTATGTCAATCACAATTTGAGTGGCCACGGGGTCTGCCCACATTTGCAAAACCGAGTCAATGCCTGTGCTGCCCACACCCAGGCCAATGGCACACAACACAAGGCTAAAGGCGAACAGCATCACGCCCAGCCACAGACCTGACCGTGTGTTCACAACGCCCCCTCCAGCCTT
>DASUEC010000224.1:0-4515 GCA_036275255.1 Limnobacter sp.
GTCTGGGGCCACTGGGCTGCCGTTCTGGAATGTGCCCAAGTCAATCTCAAACACGGCGGCATCCGGGTTGGTCAACTGTCCATTGGGGTCAAAGCTCAGGGCCGCACCTTCATAAGGCGCAGGGTAGGCTGCCACACCCTCGGTGCGTATGTTGACCAACTCACCGTTGACGGTGGCATGCACGCGCCACTGGTTGGGTGCCCCGCTGGCCACGGGCGCGGTGGCTGTGCCCACTTTCTGCCAAAACACCTGCAAGGTGAGCGGTTCGCCAAGCTGGTTGTTGATCACCAGTGCAGAGCTTTGTGCATAGGAGTTGGGGTCGTTGGCATTGAATGTGGCTGCCACGGTGGAGGGCTGTGTCCGTGAATCCAGGTTGAAGCGAAACTGGGTGTTTTGTGTGGCGCGTGGCTGGATGGGCTCTGTTGAAATGGTGATGGGCGAAGCCACATCCAGCACGTTGCCGGTGTCGGGGTCGAGCGGGAAGGCCAGCAGGTCTTTGCCATCGGCAGTTACCACGGTGTTGTCGCGGTCCAGTTGAAACTGGCCGTTGCGTGTCAGGAACTCCCGGCCATCCTGGCCTTTCACCTTGAAGAATCCATTGCCTGAAATCGCGAGGTCCAAGGGGTTTTGCGTGGCCACCACATTGCCTTGCCTGAACTCCTGCTTGATCGCGAGCAGGTTCACCCCGCCGCCCACCTGCAAGCCCGCGTCTGCACGCGACAGGGCGCTTGCATACACATCGCCGAATTGAGCCTTGCTGGTTTTGAATCCCACCGTGTTGGCATTGGCCACATTGTTGGCGGTCACCTCCAGACTCTTCTGGGAAGTATTGAGTCCACTCAAGCCCTGTTGAAATACACCCATGGTTTACCTCGCACTGTGTTTGTTTGGGAACTGACGCGCACAACGCGCCGATGTTCATCATTAAACGGCATGTGGGGTGCTCAAACTTTGGACAACACCGCGCGAAATTCAGTGCATTATTCAAAAGATGCGGGGCCGGAAGACTGATAACTTGACGGGACTGTGACTCCATCCGGATGCAATATCGTGAGCACCTTTGAATGCATTGCCCATGTTGATGAGCTATACATCCGCAGTTATCCCCGTCAAGCCAACGCCGACAATTACGGCCTGAAGCTGATTGATTTTCCTGTGACGGTGAGGCTGGATGGGCAAGTGGTTTACATGCGCTACCGGCGAGGTTGGGACCAACGCTGGAAGCTTTACTGCAGTGATGACCAGATGCTTGCCCTGCGCAAAGCCCTGGCCGCTGAAGGCATCAAACCGGCTGGCATGCACGGCCTGGACCATGCGGTGGCGCAATTGTTTGAAGACGTGGACGCCCGCTGCGCGCAGGCGGTGAGCGCCTTGCCCGCATATCCAACCCGCCGCGATGTGTTGCAGCATTTGATTGAACAATCGGTGATTGCTCCCCTGTTGGGAACAACGCCCGACGAGGACGGGCTTGCCGTTCGCTTTTATTACCTGGGTGGACAAACGCTCGTGGGCGTGCTGGGCCACTTTTTGAAAACAAACGACGTGTTGGCCGTGTGCGAAATCTCGGCGGAAGACTGGAAAGCGTTGTGCCAGGACGTGCAGCGGGTCGCTTGCGAGGGCAGCGAAGCGGTGGATGCGCTGGTGCTGGAACGGGTGTCCCGATGGATGGGTGAGCAAGAAGAATTGCCTCTGCTGGAGGACGCGGCGTGATGAATCTGTTGAACCTTGAATTGCTTGCCCCCATGCAAATGCCGGCTGATGCTGGCCAGCAACCGCCTTCTTCCGGGGAGGTGCAAGCCTTGCAAACGGCACTCGTGGATGCAGGATTGCCGGTCGAGGCAGTGAAGGCCATGGACTGGCCCGAACTCAGTGCAAGCGTGTTTGCCCTGACGATGAACCAGGTGCAGGTTCAGAACCAGCCGCCGCAGCCCCCTGCAATGCCCCCGGGCGATGCACCCCCCGCCTTGCCAGTCGGGCCGGTGCAAGCGTTTGAGCCCACGCCATCGCCGCGCCTTGCCCTGCCCGGCATGGTGCTTGACACGGTGCCGCTGGTTCCTGTGGCAGAGCCGGCAGAACAGCAGAGCCATTTGCCGCAAGTCCAGTTGTTGACTGCGCCGACCTTGCCTGGGCCTGCACAGCCAGTTGAGACGCCGAGCGTTGCAGCGCAAGCCTCGCCCAAATTGCCCACCCACATGGCAACGCTTGAGCCGACCATTCAGGCCACAACACCTGTGGAAACGCCGTTGGCGCAGCTGCCCGAGACAGACATCGTTGGCACAACGCCGTTGCCTGTGAAGCCAGTGCAGCCTGTGCCCTTGGTGCAGCCAGCGCCAGTGACGCAGGCCCTGCCTGCGGTGCCCGCGGGGGCGATTGCGCCCAGCCCGGCAATCGCCGAGCCTGCCGAGCCGGTTGAACACCAGGCGGCAGCCACGCCATTGGACGACGTTGAGCCGGCAAGCCGCTCAATGCGGCCCTTGAGCGCTCAGCCCAACACACCAGGCGATGCACTTTGGTCGCTCGAGGACACAAGGCGTCGGGTGGGGCCTCCCAACGCAGTGCGCGAGCCAGTGCCGGTGCCGGTGTTCAAGGCCAGGGCGACCCCTGCCCTTGAATTGCCCCCTCAAGCCCGGCAAGGTGCCTCAATGGCGGTGCTGCCACAGCCAGGCGCCGAGGGTGTGGTTGAGCCGCTGGCGGTGGTGGCACGCGCCATGCCAAAAGAATGGCCGAGGCTCCAAACAGACCAGCGCCTTGTTGCAACTGCTCAGGAACCCATCCACACAGATGTGGCTGACCCAGCGCCTGGGCAGCAGGCATTGAACTGGTTGCGAGACAGTCAGGCTTTCAGTGCGCGCCTGCGCGCTGTCGCTCCTGTTGCAATCGAGGCGCCCGCTCCGGCAGAGCCCAATGCAGCGCCATCCAGCACGGCGCCCATCATGTCACCCAATGCGGCCGTCTCTTCCAGCATGCCGACCCAGTGGGTCGCTTCGCCCGTACAACTGGCCTTGCCCATGACCCTTCAAGGTTCCCCGGGCCGTCAAGAAGGTTTGCAGGCCGTGGTCAACGAGGCATTGAAGGCCATTGAGATGCGCTTGCCCGGTCGTGTGGAATTGAGTGTGACCTTGAAAGACGGCCAACGTCTGGATTTGGTGGTTCAAGCCCAGCAGCAGCGGATGGAGATTGACATCACCGGCGGCTCGGCACAGTGGTCTTCCGATCTGTGGCTTGATGGGGCAGAGGGCCTGAGCAAAACGCTGGATACCCTGGGTTATCAACTGCAAACGCTTCGCCTCAACGGTGAAACAGTGCAGGCCACCAGCGCACAGACTGGCACGGGGCTGGACCTGGCCCAGCATCAAGGGCGTGAGCGTGGTCAGGATTCTCCCGCCAATGCACCGCGAAACCCTGCGGTGAACGATGAGCCAGCCCAAGTGGCCACAGACAAGCCACTGGAAGACAGCAGCGTCAATGTCTCGCAAGACGGTGCTGTCAGTGTGTATGTCTAGGTGTGTTAACGCAGAATCACATTGTGGATGAGCCAGCGGCTCTCTTGGGGCAGGTATTCCATTTCAACCACAATGTTTTCGGCAGTGCTTTTGCCATCCACCAGTTGTGAGAACACAGCCCGTGCCTTGTTGGTTTCTGTGCTCGTGTCTGACACATACACGTACCGAAACTCGCGGATGCCCTCGTTCTGGATGCGCAGCGCAATCGCATCGGCCATCAAACGCACAGCCATTGCATGTTCAGGGGTTTTGATGGCCAGGTTTGTTGCCGTGGCCGTGTCGTTGCTCGCCAGCGCATCCATGAAGCGTTGCGCGGTATCCCTGCGCTCGGAAAACTCCAGGGATTTGCCACAGCCCGTCAGCGCGGCCAAAGCAAACAAGTAAACAACTAAAAAAAGCAGGCGTTGAATTGAAATGGTTGGCATGTCAGGCCCTTGGCAAGTCAGTGTTTTTTGGATTGTGGAAACAGCGCGACGAAAATTCGGCGCTTTAATTCAAAGTTCTTCATTGCGCCGTAGGCCATACTTTGCCTAACTTGCGATGCATTTGTACAGGGGTATTGAGATGATTGAGAACACTGGCATGCCCGCCATGGGCAACCTGACCTTGAACCCCAGCCAGAGTGCGAGGCAACAGGCCTCAGTCCAAGCCGACATGCCCAGTTTCACAGAAGTGTTTGCACAGGTGCTGGACTCGGTGAGCCAGGCGCAAGCGAACTCGCGCAGCCTGGCGGTGGGTCTTCAAATGAACGATCCGAAGGTGTCTGTGGAAGATGTGGCCATTGCATCCAATGAAGCCAGTCTGAAGTTCCAGACCGTTTTGCAAACCCGCAACAAGCTGTTGCAGGCTTACAGCGAAATCATGAGCATGCCTGTATAAGCGCGGGGGGCAAACCATGTTGGCAGAGTTTTTAACCCAGGATGAAGTGGACTCGCTGCTGCGGGCGATCACGGGCGAAGACTCGTATTTCAGCGCTGAAGATTCTGAAGAACTCCAGGTCAAGCCATACAAT
>DASUEC010000225.1:0-2733 GCA_036275255.1 Limnobacter sp.
GGCTGCGTGATGGCGCAAACCTGTCACACCGGGGCTTGCCCAAGCGGTGTGGCCACCCAGGACAAGCACCGGCAAAAAGCACTGGTGCCAGAGAACAAGGCAGAGCGGGTGTTCAATTTCCATGCCAACACCCTCAAAGCCCTGGGTGAGCTTTTGGCGGCCGCGGGCCTGGATCATCCCTCTCAGGTCAAGCCATTTCACATCAACCGGCGAATGGCGGACCAACGGGTGGCCTTGTTGTCAGAGATCTATACGTTTTGCAGCCCCGGGGAGCTGTTGCTTGGCCTGCGCCCAGGCCCTTTGTTTGAACGTTATTGGGACGTTGCGCAGGCAGACCGGTTCTCGCCAGACCATTCAAGCTGGCTTGGTGTCCTCAAAACTGGGGCGACAAGCCAGGCGCTCTGAGTAATCCTTCAACTCAGGGTAAAGCTCACGCCAGTTCAACTCCGGCATGCGGAAATCCAGATAAAACAAAGCACAGCCCACCGCGATGTCCGCCAGGCTGAATTGCTCGGTCAGATAAAAGCCTGGCGTGGTCTTGATGCGATGAGCCACCCAGGCCAGGCTGTTGTGGATTTTTTGTGTCTGGCGATCTATCCATGGCTGGCTGACTTTGTCGCCCTCATGGAATTTTTTTTCAAGAATAATATCCACCGCCGCCTGTGACATGCCTTGCCCCAGAGACTCCATGGTGCGAACCAGCGCGCGCATGTTGGGGTTGGTGGGCAACAAAGGCACAGTGGGCATCATGTATTCGAGGGTGCCCGAAATCACCAGAGAATCAAATACCGCCTGCCCACCGTCCAGAATAAGACAGGGCACCTTGCCCAAAGGGTTGTAGTCGGCGATGCGGGTGTCTTGCTCCCACACCTTTTCAATCACAAACTCGTAGGGGATTTCTTTCTCTTGAAGCTGAACGCGGATTTTGCGCACGAAGGGGCTGGTTGTTGATCCCACTAGTTTCATCACAGTTCTCCTGAATACAATCCTGGATGAGATTGCGTCTTGTTTTACGATCGGAAAGTGTCTAACAGATTTGGATTTTGAACAAGCAAAAATCCAAATTTGCCGGCAGAGCCCTCTTTGTCACAAGCAAAGCCCCTTCGGAACAGCTATAATGCAAGGCTTTGAAAAATCTTGATTTTTACAACCAACAATGATTTCTTCCGACACACTCACTGCCCTCAACGCCCTCAGTCCGCTTGATGGACGCTACCAGTCCAAAGTGGCGAGCCTGCGCCCTCTACTGTCCGAAGCGGGTTTCATGCACCACCGTGTGATCGTAGAAATCGAATGGTTGAAAGCCCTGGCCAACGCAGGCTTTGGCGAGTTACCCGCATTCTCTCCCAAGGCTCTGCAGGCACTGGAGTCAATCAAGAACAACTTCTCCGAAGCGGACGCACAGCGCATCAAAGAGTTTGAGGCCACCACCAACCACGACGTGAAAGCTGTTGAATACTTTATTAAAGAAAAGTTTCAGTCCGATGAAGAGCTGAAAAAAGCTGCCGAGTTTGTGCACTTTGCATGCACCTCCGAAGACATCAACAACATGAGCCATGCGTTGATGCTGAAAGCAGCACGCGAGCAAGTGGTGGTGCCTACCCTGAAAAAACTGGTGGCCATGCTTCGAACCTATGCGCACCAGTTTGCAGACATTCCCATGATGTGCCGCACCCATGGCCAACCTGCCAGCCCCAGCACACTGGGCAAAGAATTTGCAAACGTGGTGCATCGCATCGAGCGCGCGATCGCGTCCATTGAATCGGTGGAGCTCCCTGCAAAAATGAATGGTGCGGTGGGCAACTACAATGCCCATCTGTCGGCGTACCCGCATTTTGATTGGGAACGTCTGAGCAGAACACTGATTGAAAGCCTGGGCCTCACCTTCAACCCCTACACCATCCAGATTGAACCTCACGACGGCATTGCCGCACTGATGGACGCCATTGCACGCGCCAACACCATTGTGATTGATCTCTCTCGCGACATATGGGGCTACATTGCGCTGGGCTATTTCAAGCAAAAGCTCAAGGCCGGTGAAGTGGGCTCATCCACCATGCCTCACAAAGTCAACCCCATTGACTTTGAAAACGCCGAGGGCAACCTGGGCATGGCCAATGCAGTGCTCAAACACCTGTCCGAGAAGCTTCCCATCTCCCGCTGGCAACGCGACCTCACCGACTCCACGGTGCTGCGCAATCTGGGTGTGGGCATCGGCTACGCTGTGCTGGCTTATGAGAGCTGCCTGCGCGGCCTGGGCAAACTGGAAGTGAACCAGGCTGCCATCGCCGCTGACATCGACAACGCCTGGGAATTGCTGGCCGAGCCTGTACAAACCGTCATGCGTCGCTACGGCTTGCCCAACCCTTACGAGCAGCTCAAAGAACTCACTCGCGGCAAGGGCATCACCCAAGACGCATTGCAAACCTTCATCGCCTCCCTGGACCTTCCCCCCAACGAGAAGGACCGTCTGCTTGCCATGACCCCTGCCAGCTACATCGGCAAGGCGGCTGAGCTTGCCCGCAACATCTGAGCTCCCGACCCTCGCCTGTTTACCACCGTTTGTGAGTACCCTGCCTCGGGGATAACCGGGGCAGGCGGCCCAACGCATACTGGGTCATGGCTTATTTTCTCGGTGCTGGATCATGCGCGTTGGGCAAGGTTTTACCCTGTTGGAGCTGGCAATTGCGCTGGCCGTGGTTGGAGTTCTGACCACACTCAGCTACATGGGGT
>DASUEC010000226.1:0-4219 GCA_036275255.1 Limnobacter sp.
CCAGGCCATTCAAAACCTATTGACGGACATGCAAAAGGGGCGCATCTCCCAAACCGATGAATCTGCCTTTGAAGTGGGCGTTAACGTGGCCACCACAGCCGGTCATGTGGTATTTGAGAATGCTTACTTTCAGCTCCTGCAATATGCGCCCACCACTGCAAAAGTAGGCAGGCAGCCCATGCTGTTTGTTCCACCGTGCATCAACAAATACTACATTCTGGATTTGCAGCCAGACAATTCGCTGGTCAAGTTTGTGGTGGATCAAGGTCACACCCTGTTTTTGGTGTCCTGGAAAAACCCCAGCGAGGCTGAGTCGCATTTCACGTGGGATGGCTATGTAGAAGAAGGGGTTATTCAAGCCATCGGCGTGGCAAAAGCCATCAGCAAACAACCCAAGATCAACGTGCTTGGATTCTGTGTGGGTGGCACCCTGCTTGCCACCGCCCTGTCAGCCTTGGCCAACCGGGGTGACGAAAGCGTCAACAGCGTCACTTTTCTCACCACCTTGCTTGATTTCACAGACACAGGTGCTCTGGGTATTTTCGTGACCGAGGAGCAGGTGCGGGCCAGAGAGGAAAGTATCGGGCGTGGAGGCTTGATGCCCGGCAAAGACCTGTCAGGCGCTTTTTCTTCATTGCGACCCAATGACCTCATCTGGAACTACGTGGTCAGCAATTACCTGAAGGGTGAAAAGCCCCCGGTGTTCGATTTGCTTTACTGGAACAGCGACAGCACAAACCTGGCTGGTCCAATGTTTGCTTGGTATTTGCGCAACACCTACCTCGAAAACAACCTGGTCAAGGCAGGCCGGGTGAAGGTCGCTGGCGAGCCAGTGGACCTGGGCTTGATCGATGTGCCGGTGTATGTGTTGGCCACGCGGGAAGACCACATTGTGCCGTGGACCAGTGCCTTCCAAACCAGTCAACTGGTGAGCGGGGATGCCCGTTTCGTGCTGGGGGCCAGTGGTCACATTGCGGGGGTAATCAATCCCGCATCCAAAAACAAACGCAGTTATTGGGTCTGCGATGGCGCGTTGCCCGAAAATTCCGCGCAGTGGCTCAAAGAGGCCACGGAAGTGCCTGGTAGTTGGTGGAAAGATTGGGCGTCATGGCTCGAACCCATGAAGGGCGGCGAGGTGAAAGCCCCTGCCAAGCCAGGCAACACGAAATTCAAACCCCTTGAACCCGCGCCGGGCAGCTATGTCAAGCAGCGCGTGTAAACCATTCATTCGAATTCACAGGAGATAACGCAAATGACCGAAGTCGTGATTGTTGCAGCAGGCCGCACCGCCATTGGAAAATTTGGCGGAAGTCTGGCCAAGATACCCGCCCCCGAATTGGGTGCTCATGTCATCAAGGGATTGCTCGAAAAAACCGGTGTGAAGGGCGAGCAAATTTCGGAAGTCATTCTTGGGCAGGTGCTCACCGCAGGCTCAGGCCAAAATCCTGCCCGTCAGGCGGTGATCAAAGCGGGTTTGCCCGTGGGGGTGCCTGCTTTGACCATCAACAAGGTGTGTGGCTCGGGTTTGAAGGCTGTGATGCTGGGTGCCCAGGCCATCGCTTGTGGCGATGCCGAGATTGTCATTGCTGGCGGTCAGGAGAACATGAGCGCTGCACCGCATGTGATGCTGGGAAGCCGGGATGGTTTCCGCATGGGCGACGCCAAACTGGTCGACAGCATGATTGTCGATGGTTTGTGGGATGTGTACAACCAGTACCACATGGGCATCACTGCTGAAAACGTGGCCGAGAAGTACGCCATCAACCGTGCGGAGCAAGACGAATTCGCCGTGAAGAGCCAAAACAAGGCAGAGGCGGCCATCAAGGCCGGCAGGTTCAAGGACGAGATTTTCCCCTTGAGCATTCCCCAGCGCAAAGGCGACCCCTTGGTGTTTGACACCGACGAATTTCCCCGCCTGGGGGCCACCTTGGACCAGATGAATGCACTCAAGCCCGCTTTCAAGAAAGATGGTTCCGTGACTGCGGCAAATGCCAGTGGCATCAACGACGGCGCAGCCGCGGTCATGCTGATGAGTGCAGTCAAAGCCAGGGAACTCGGCTTGCCCGTGTTGGCCAAGGTTCATGCCTACGCCAGTGCTGGCTTGGACCCCACCATCATGGGCATGGGGCCAGTGCCCGCCTCCAGGCGTTGTCTTGAGAAAGCTGGCTGGAGTGCCGCCGAACTGGATCTGATGGAAATCAACGAGGCCTTTGCCGCACAGGCATGCGCGGTAAACAAAGAAATGGGTTGGGACACCGCCAAGATCAACGTGAACGGGGGTGCAATCGCCTTGGGTCATCCAATTGGCGCATCGGGTTGCCGAGTGCTGGTAAGCTTGATCCATGAGATGAACAAGCGCGATGCAAAAAAGGGATTGGCGTCCCTCTGCATTGGCGGAGGCATGGGCGTTGCCCTGGCGGTTTCGCGTTAAAGAACTCAAAACATAATCAGAAAGGGATGTGAATCATGAGTGAACAAAAAGTAGCGTATGTCACCGGTGGTATGGGTGGCATTGGAACGGCAATCTGCAAACGCCTGTGCGAGCAGGGTTTCAAGGTGATTGCTGGCTGCGGCCCCAATTCGCCCCGCAAGGAGAAATGGCTGGGCGAAATGCGCAATGCGGGTTTTGAGGTATGGGCCAGCGAGGGCAACGTGGCCGATTGGGACAGCACCGTGGCTGCCTTTGAAAAAGTGCGGGCCGAACATGGTCCGGTGAGCGTGCTGGTCAACAATGCAGGCATTACCCGCGATGGCACCTTCGTAAAAATGAGCCGCGATGACTGGTCTGCTGTGATTGATACCAACTTGAACTCGCTGTTCAATGTGACCAAGCAAGTGATTGGCGGCATGGTTGAACAAGGCTGGGGCCGTATCATCAATATTTCTTCGGTCAATGGGCAAAAAGGGCAGTTTGGGCAAACCAACTACTCCACTGCAAAGGCCGGTTTGCGCGGGTTCACCATGGCCCTGGCGCAGGAGGTGGCCTCCAAGGGGGTGACCGTGAACACTGTATCGCCCGGTTACATTGGCACAGACATGGTTCGCGCCATTCGCCCGGATGTGTTGGAAAAGATTGTGACTGGTATCCCGGTCAAGCGTTTGGGCACACCCGAAGAAATTGCCTCCATTTGTGCATGGTTGGCGTCCGATGAGTCTGGTTTTGCCACAGGAGCAGACTTCTCACTGAACGGTGGTCTGCACATGGGTTGATTTGCCTGCTTTTTAGGGCGACCAATCCAGAAAAAGGCGGTATGATGTTGCACTGCACGTTGAACAGCGTGCAGTGCATTATTTTTTCTAAGTGATTGTTTTTGCATCATTAACAGACCGTTCACCCACGCAGGTGCAGCGGCGTGAAACACCAACCGAAGAGAAGAGAGGCATGGCTGACGCAACACGTTTGATCAAAAAGTATCCCAACCGGCGTTTGTACGACACGCAAACCAGCAGCTACATCACACTGGGCGACGTTAAACAGCTGGTGCTTCAAAACGAAAACTTCCAGGTGGTGGATGCAAAATCCAGCGAAGACCTCACGCGGAGCATTTTGCTGCAAATCATTCTGGAAGAAGAGACTGTGGGCGCGCCGATCTTTACCTCACCCATGCTCGCACAAATCATTCGCTTTTATGGCAATGCCATGCAGGGCATCATGGGCACTTTTCTTGAAAAAAACCTGCAGGCTTTCATGGACATCCAAAACAGCTTTCAAGAACAGGGCAAGAGCATGGCCGATGGCAGCCAGTTTGCCAACCCTGAGCTTTGGTCGCAGTTCATGAGCGTGCAGACACCAGTCATTCAAAGCATGATGAGCAATTACATCGAACAAAGCAAAAACATGTTCGTGCAAATGCAGGATCAATTTCAAAACCAAACCCGCAGTATTTTCACCAATTTCGGATTTCCCAATCCGGTGGACATCGCCAACATGACAAACATGGCTGGTCGAAACAAGCCGGACCCCAATAAAAAGTAATTGCCAACATGCAAGACAAGCCAGCTTCAGCCAAGCGCCCACCCAGTGTGGGCTTTGTTTCTTTGGGTTGCCCCAAGGCGCTCGTCGATTCAGAGCGAATATTGACCCAGCTCAAAGTAGAAGGTTATGAAGTGTCTCCTTCATATGAAGGGGCAGACCTGATTGTGGTCAACACCTGCGGATTTATTGACAGTGCAGTGCAAGAGAGCCTGGATGCAATTGGCGAAGCCATGCATGCCAACG
>DASUEC010000227.1:0-2618 GCA_036275255.1 Limnobacter sp.
CGAACACACTCCAGTTCAATCGCCTTTTGACCCATGGCTCTCACGATGCCGTTTTTACGGTCTGCATAGGCCAGGCAGGCGGTGAGGGCTGCTGTGTGAACCGGGGTCGGCAAGAAAAAGTCGGCGCCCAGTTTGCTCAGTTCTCGGGCCTGTGCAAGGTCGCTGCCTTCATGCAACACCAGCACAAAAGGTGGCTCATCGGCGCAGGTATCGGCGAGCAGTTGTATCCATTTGCCTGCCTTCAGGGAGTGCTTGCTGGCAAAGAGACACACCAGGTCAATGCCATCGAACAGGGGGTCGCCATCGGTCAAAAAGTAATTGTGGGCAATGGACTGAACCGAAATACCCTGACTGCTGAGCGTTTGCGCCAGCGACTCGCACGGGCCAGGTTGATCCACAATCAAAAGTGCACGCTGCACAGGTCGGGCAAGGTTGAGCTGCGAAGCGGCACTCCCCGAAAATGTGCGGTTGGCCTGTTCAATCACGCCGGGGCTGAGCGGATTGGCCAGCCCGGCTTCCCTGGCCAACACCGCAACTGGATGGGGAGCAGCCACTTGCACCGCAGGTGGGTCAAAGTTCAGCTCGATCATGGTGGCATCGTCGTTAAACAAGACATTTCGCGACCTGCCAGCCCAGGCCTCGATGGAATGCGCGAGGCAATCGGGCAAATTGTGGTAGTGCGACTTGATACAGTCTGCCAGCATTTTCACAAGGCCTTCTGCACCCAACAAAGCGTTGGCTGGCCCTGGCACTTCCAGAACACCATCCGAGACCATCAGCAAAGACTCATTGGGCTGCAAAACAACGCGAGTGCCGGTGTACACATGCTGCTCCACAACCCCCAAAGGCAAATCATGTTGCCCCAAGGCACTCTGGCGCCCGTGTGGATCCACAACATAAGGCAGCGGCATGCCCGCCACGCAAAGGTCGAGCTCGCGGCTTTGCCGATTGAACACACCATAGATGGCACACACATAGGCCTGGTCGTCATCGGAAATTTGATACACCTGGTTCAACACGGTCATCACCTCGGCGCTGCTGCGCAACACCAGAGGCTCGTCCGCATTCAGGGGCTCGCGATATGCGGCGCTTTCGTGGGGCAAACCAGAAAACAAGCGGGAAAACCCGAGGGCTCGAACAGCCGCAGGCATTCCGTGGCCCACCACATCCACCAGGTAAAAACCCAGGCAATCTGGCCCCAGTTCAAACACGCCAGCCTGGTCGCCCGACAACATGGTCTTTGGTTGGGAAAAAAGTCGCACCTCGGTGCCTGCCACAAGCTGCTTGTCTTTGGGCATCATGCTCAATTGCAACTGGCGGAGCAAAAACAGGTCGCGCTCCAGCGTGGCCTTGTAACCGGGCAACTCTGAGCTGAGGCTTGAAAACTCTTTGTGAAGCCGCCCGAGTCGAACAGCCGCCAGTGCGGCAGTGATCAAGCCATGCTCAACCAGTGGTTCGAAAACGCACTGGTCCACAAGCCCCGGGGGCAATGCCGGTGTGTCGATCGGCCATTGTGGGCCACACAACATGACGACATACACAAATTGGCCATGAGGTTGCGCACGCAGGCGTTCGGCCCAATCCAGGCCCTCACGACACCGCCGCGCACCACTGAACACCAACAAACGCACACTCTGAAGGTCCAGCCTGGTGCTTGCCACCTCGGGGTCAAACACATGCAGGCACGTCAATCCGAATGGCGCAAGAAGTCGCTCAATGGCCTCGGCAGACTGACGCTCCTCGCCAATCACCAAAGCAATATTAGAACTTGTCACAGCAAGCCAAACCCTGTTTCTTGAAGTCAGCCAGCTTAATGATGCGCCAGGCTGCCTTGAATTTTATGAATTACTCCTGATAACCCTTGACAACATGGAATGGATGCATATTTATTTTATGTGTGAATTTTATCAAATTACAGCGATTGCTCATATAAGCAAAATACTGAAATTTATTAAAAAGTGTGACGGAGCAGAATTTGAAACTTTACAGAACAAAGTCTTAAAATGACAGGCAATGAAATTTAACTCTTTGATTCATAAATAGAAAAACAAAAAGGGACGTCTTGGACGTCCCCCATCGTACAAAGCATTTAACAATTTCGCTTGGCGACTCGCGGTCAACCGAGTTCCGCTGCCGGAGCAGATGCTTCCAGTTCCGAAGGAATCTCAAAATCCAACAGGCTTTCAACATGCAAAATAAGGACAAATTCGTCCATCACTTTGCCAATGCCGCTCAAAAAATCCGCCCGAACACCCACCCCAAACTGCGGCGGGGCCTGCATGTCATCGGCCACAATGTCCACCACGGCATTGACCGCCTCAACCATCAGGCCAACCACCTGCGTTCCTTCGCCCATTTTGGACTCCAGAATAACAACACAGGTGCGTCGGTTCACATTCGTTTTGCCCTGACCAAATCGCGCACTCAAGTCAACCACCGGCACCACAGCACCGCGCAGGTTGATCACGCCACTGATGAACTCTTGCATCATGGGGACCACGGTGATTCTGCCAAACTCGATGATCTCCTTGATTTTCAGAATCTCGACCGCCAAACGCTGACCCCTGACCTGAAAGGTAAGGTATTGATGGCTTGCGCTGTCGCTGGCCATGGCGGCG
>DASUEC010000228.1:0-5354 GCA_036275255.1 Limnobacter sp.
CACCTTGGCCATCGTGGTTACACCGGTGAATGACACCCCCGTGGTGTCTGCATCACGCACAGTGAGCCTTGCCGAAGACGGTCAGTTGTTGATCAACCTGCTTGAAGGCGCAAGCGATGTGGATGGTGATGCTCTCACCGCCAGCATCACAAGTGGCCCGCAGCATGGCAGCTTCACACTGCAAGCCGACGGCACTTACCTGTACCAGCCCCAAGCCAACTGGCATGGTCGGGATGCGGTCACCTACACCATCAGCGATGGAGTGGTGCAGCAGCAGATCACCTTGGCCATCGTGGTTACACCGGTGAATGACGCCCCATTTGTACCGTCTCAGAATGTTGAGCTTTCTGAAGACGGGGATTTGATCATCAATCCTTTGCTCAATGCAGTTGATGTGGATGGCGACTCAATGCAAATCCAATGGCTGGATTACCCCAAGCACGGTCAGGTCAGCGTGGGATCCGATCAAATGATCCGCTACATGCCCCAGTCCAACTGGAGTGGAACCGATTCGTTTGCCTATCGCCTGTTTGACGGCTCAGCGCATTCGCAGCCTGTCATAGTCAGCCTGCGTGTGAATGCTGTGGCTGATGCCCCCGTGGTGTTTGCCTTGCAAGAGCCGGCTGAGGGGCGTGTTTTGTTTGATACAAGCTGGGAATCCGTTGTCAACAAAAATCAAAATTCGACCTTGCTCCAGGTGTCGGAGTTGGAGGGGTGGCGCTTGCTCCGCAGACCTGCCAGCAGTTCTGGTGGAAGCAACGGATTTGAGATTTGGAGCAATGGTGATCGCATGAAAGACGCCAGCAACCGAAATCGCACGGTGTATGCCAACAAAGGCGCTGGCCAAAACTGGTTCGAGATGAACAATTCGGGTGGTTCCTTCAACAACACTTTGGGCATTGAAAGAGAGATCCCGACGGTGTTGGGGGCCAAATACACTTTTGGCCTGGATGTGGCAGGTCGTTTGGGGTTCGATCCAGCTTACACCAAGTTTGGAATTTATCTCGATGGCATACGCATCGGCGGTGGTGCACCCACCAGCGGCACTTCCCTGGCATGGCAAAGCATGCGCGTGGAGTTCATCGGCAAAGGCAAGTTGCAATCCCTCAGCATCGTGGCAGAGGCCGAAGCGGTTCATGCCAATGGCCGTGGCGTCATGTTGGACCGCTTGACACTGACCGAAGAGTTGCCTGCAAACGTACAACGCCAAGGTGAGGTTCTTGAATTGGGGCAGCTCGGCGCACGCTTGCAAGACACCGACGGCTCGGAGCAGTTGGGTCTGTTCATCACGGCGTTGCCTGTGGGCAGTCTACTGTTTGATGGCGTAAACCGTGTGGAGGTGCGCAACCTAACTCAGCGCGTAGACATCACGCAGTGGAATTTGCAGACCATCAAACTCAAATTGCCGAGCACCTTTGTGGGGCAGCTGGGTATCCAGCTCATTGCCGTGGCCACCGAAAGCGCCAACAACGCGAGACTTGAAACCCGCCTGGACTTGAAGTTTTACATTCAAGCAAGCAAGAGCAACGCACCCACCAAACCCGTGGACAATGAAGAACGCAGCTGTGGAAAGACAAAACACGTGTCCATCCATTCCAAATATGTGGCCTATGGAAAGGTGGACACACCCCGTGCACCAGAAGAAGACAGGCTGGAAATCCTCTGGAACCGCAAACCTGCCGATTGTTACCTAAGCGACAGGTTTGAGTGGCTGGATGGAAAGTCCGGTATTCATTCTGGGGCGGGTCATTTGGCCAAAATCACGGGTCTGAAGTTTTCACGCGATTGTCAATGAGCCACATGCAAATGAGTGAGCGGGTATTGGTTTAGGGTGAGGCAGTTCAATGCGTTGGTTTGTATGTTTTGCTGCCTTGGGTGGCCTGCACACGCAGGTTGCTGCGGTATCCCTTCAGGATTTGTACGCCAAGGCACAGGCGTCTGAACCATCTTACCAATCAGCCATTGCAAATTTGCAGGCAGCGGCTGCCAAGCGCCAACAGGCGTTTGGTGGTTTGCTGCCACAAGTGTCGATCAATGCGAGTACAAACGAAAACGCACGCGACTATAAAACCCGCAATTCTCTTATTCCACCTGCCAGTGATGAGTACGGCAGTGAGTCGGCCACCATCAACTTTACCCAGGCGGTATTTCGGCCAGCCAATCTATTCGCTTTCAAGCAATCCAACAATGTGTTGTTGCAAGCCGAGCAAGAGCTCCGGGCGGCAGAGCAAGGTCTCATCCTGAATTTGTCTGTGGCCTGGTTTGAATGGCTTGCCGCGATGGATGCCCGGTGGCTGGCAGATCGAAAGCTGGCCTTTGCATCCAGAGAGCTCGCCTTGACGGATCGGGGGCATGCATTGGGTGTTTATTCCCAAGTGGAGCTCGAACTGGCTTTGGCCAAACAAGAGCTCGCCAGTGCCGAGTTGGAATCTGCGCAGGTGGAGGTTGAAGTAAAAAAGGCAGAGATCGAGCGTTTGGCCGGGGAGTTTGAGGTGCCTGCGGTACCAAGCCTTAATAAAAACGTGGCAGATCCTGTGCAGCCTGGACAAACCATGGAGCAGGTTGTTGCTGACATTCAGCTTAACAATCCGCAGTTTTTGGCTGCTCAACAGGCCTTGTACGCTGCTGCACAAGAAATCCGCAAGCAACGGGCGGGTCACGCGCCCACCCTGGATTGGGTGATCAGTCATGGCAAAAACAGCCAAGGGGTGGGAGGATTTCCCGGTCAGTTTGGTTACGACATCACCACCACGTCCTCCGGTTTGCAGCTTAATGTTCCGCTTTACAGTGGTGGCGCTGTGCAGGGAAAGGTCAATGAGGCAATGGCACAACGCAACAAGGCCTCCGCAGATCTGACCGGGGCGCTACGCCAGGCTCGGTTCGGCATCAAGCAGGCATGGTTTGCACTCATCTCCGCCCGTGCAAAATCCAAGGCAGCCCGCCAGAACCGCTTGGCCGCTTCCACCGCTTACCTGCAGGCCAAACGTTCCGCTGAGCTTGGTGTGGACTCAGAGCTTGCTGTCCTGAAAGCAGAACAAGACATGGTGTCTGCCGAAAACGATTACAACAAAAGCAAATACGACCAGTGGTCTGCCTGGATTCGGCTCAAGGCAGGCGCGGGCATGCTGGGCCAGGCTGACATTGACATGCTGCAGCGCTTGATGGTTTACCCCAAAGGACCCCACCAACCATGAATACGAAATTCGACCAGCCGTGGTTGCAGTTTGTTGGCGCCAAAACCTCATCCGAATTTGGCCGGGCTTGGTTGGAGCTTATTTCTTCTCGTTGTACAGGCATTACCGCGAGTGTTGTGCTGATACACGACAAACAGCAACACGCCTTTTTGCCTTTGGCGGCATGGCCGGAAGCCAATCAGGAGTTTGTGCGGTTTTCAGCAATTGTCCAAAAAGTCCTGAACGACCAACAAGGGCACATTGAGCCTTTGCCCGAGCAGGCGCACGTGCAGCGGCTGGCTTATCCATTGCTTCAAGCCGATGCATTGGTTGGCGTGGTCGCCCTGGAGTATCAGTCCGATGTGGTGAGTAGCGCAAGTTTGTTTCGCGAGGTGCATTGGGGCAGTGCCTGGCTTTTGCAGATTCTTGCTGAAAAAAGCATCTCAGACGCTTTGCTCACCAAGCGACAGTTGTTGTCGGTGTTGGAAAACCTGGCGACATCGCTTCGGCACGAGCAACTGCAACAGGCCTTGTTCGAAGTTAGCAATGGCCTGCGCAAGCAATTTGATTGCTCCAGGGTGGCCATAGGTCTGGTCAAAGGCAATCACGTCAGGGTAAAGGCCATTTCCGATTCAGTCACCTTTGAGAAGAGCGCCAGCCTGGTTAAATCTTATGTGGCCTTCATGGCGCAGGCGCTGGATGCCCTGGCCCCCGTTTATGGTGATGAGCAACTGCAAGAACACTCCGGTGCACCCCATGTGTTGGCATATCCGCTGATTCAGTCGGGTCAGTGTGTGGGTGTGTTTGTGTTTGAGCGAGAGCGCTCCGCATTCACTGAAGATGACATGCCTTGGCTTGAAGCTTTCTCTGGCGTTTTCGCATCCGCCCTGGAGCAACGTCGCATGGCCGAGCAGGGCCTGTTTGCGAGGGCGCTCGCCGATTTGCGTTGGTTGGGGCAGCGTGTGTTTGGTCCATCCCATTACGTCTGGAAACTGGGTTTTGCGGCCTCCTTTGTCCTTATCTGCGTGCTATTTTTCGTGCCTTTTCAATACCGTGTTTCCGCACCCGCCGTCATTGAAGGGGAAGTGCAGCGGGTGGTGGCCAGTCCTTTTGACGGATTTGTAAGCGCCAGCCTGGCGCGTGCAGGTGATGTGGTCAAGCAGGGGCAGGTGTTGGCCCAGCTGGATGATCGTGAGCTGTTGTTGGAGCAAGCCCAATGGCGCAGTACCCGCGAGCAGCACAGCAACAAACTGCGTGCTGCCTTGGCAGAGGGGTCTTTGCCGGATGTGCAGGTGATGTCCGCCCAATTGCAAGAGGCCGAGGCACAGCTCCAGTTGGTGACCCAGAAAATACAGCGAGCCAATTTAAAGGCGCCGTTCGACGGCATTGTAATCTCCGGCGATTTGAGTCAACAAGTGGGTGGGCCAGTGGAGCTGGGTAAAACTCTGTTTGAGGTTGCCCCCTTGCAAACCTACCGCATTGTTTTGAAAGTCGACGAACGCGAAATGCGGCATATACGCCTTGAACAGCAGGGGCGTTTACTCATGACAGGCTTAAGTGACACCCCCATGAATTTCGTGGTCAGCAAAATCACGCCTTTGGCTGAATCGGAAGAAGGCCGAAATTTTTTCAGGGTTGAAGCCACTGTAGCCAACCCCCCGGCGGCTTTGCGCCCGGGCATGGAGGGGGTTGGAAAAGTAGAGGTTGCTGACCGTTCGCTTTGGTGGATTGCCACACGAAGCTTGAATGAGTGGCTGCTTGTTTCGCTGTGGAAATGGATTCCATAAGGCCATGGCCAGATCTCTCTTTAGTGCGTCGTGGCACTCTGTTGCCACGCTTAAACCAAGGCTGTTGAATCATGCACAGGTGGAGCGCCATGTCTACAGGGGCAAGGTGTGGTTCGTCATCCAGGAAAGGGCTGGGGGCAAGTACCATCGACTTTCCTCTGCTGCCTATCGTTTTGTACAGGCCATGGATGGCCGAAAAACCATTCAGGCACTGTGGGAGCAGGCCAACCAGGATGGGCAAGGCGATGCATGCACCCAAAACGAGGTGGTTGACTTGTTGGTGCAGTTGCACCGGGCAGACCTTCTGCAAGTGGATGTCAATCCAGACTCAGCCGCTCTTCTTCATCGGCTGAAAGAGAAAAAGAGGAGCACACTCAAGCAATACTTGCTCAAC
>DASUEC010000229.1:0-5625 GCA_036275255.1 Limnobacter sp.
CCTTCAGCCATGTAGGGAGAATCGAACGTGTAACGCTCCAGGCCGGAGTTTACATCGGTGCCCGCCAAACCCATCAGCAAGCCCAATACGATCATGCCAAACGCCTGCAACAACGAACCGCTGGCCAACACCACCGACGCCACCAAACCGAGCACCATCAGCGAGAAATATTCCGCGGCGCCAAATTGAAGCGCAATGTCGGCCAAAGGCGGTGCAAACAACACCAGCAACATGGTTGCAAACGTGCCTGCCACAAAAGAACCGATGGCGGCTGTGGCCAAGGCCTTGCCCGCGCGCCCCTGACGGGCCATTTGGTAGCCGTCCAAGGCGGTGACCACCGAGGATGATTCCCCAGGCAAATTGACCAGAATGGCCGTGGTGGACCCCCCATACTGCGCGCCGTAATAAATACCGGCCAGCATGATGAGCGACGACACAGGGGGCAGCCCAAAGGTGATGGGCAACAGCATGGCGATGGTGGCCGTGGGGCCAAGGCCAGGCAGCACGCCAATGGCTGTACCCAAAAACACGCCAATCAAACAGAAAAGAAGGTTTTGGAGGGTGAAGGCCGTTTCAAGGCCCAACCCCAGATTACCCAGTAGCTCCATGATTACATTCCCAACCAGGGCCCAAACACGGGCAGAGGAATTCCCAGGCCTTTAACAAACACCAGGCTGCAGAACACGGCTGCGCCCAGGGCAGTGACCAACGAGTACTTCCAATTGAAAAAGCTGCTGGCAATTGCAGCAACGAGGAACACCGCCACGACCGCGATTGCCATGCCTGCACCTTCTGCAAGCAATGCAAACACCAACACGGATGCCGCAATGTAAACAATTTTGGAGACAGCAAAACCTTCCAGAGGCTCGCCATCCACGATAAAGGAACGCACCAGCGAAATTGCGCCAATGCCCATCAACAACACGCTTAATACTTTGGGAAAATAACCAGGGCCCATGCTGACGGCGGTGCCCATTTCATAGTCCCTGGCGATGTAAAAGGCTGCTGCGCCTGCGATCAGATACAGCAGCCCCGCCCAAAAGTCTCTTAAATCTTTTGGCATTTTATTTCTCGGTTAAAAAAATCAGTCCGCGTACTGGCCTGCCTTCTCGATGATGGGCTTCCAACGGGCAATCTCGGCATCCAGGTGCTTGCGCAGCGCTTCTGGGGTTGCACGGTCGGCGGACACTGGCTCTGTGCCAAGTTCAGCAAAACGGGCAATCACATTGGGGTCTTTGAGCGCAACCTGCAGGGACTTGGTCAAGCGGTCGATGATGGGCTTGGGTGTGCCTTTGGGGGCATACAAACCATGCCACACGGCCACTTCAAAGCCAGGCAGACCGGCCTTGTCCAAAGTTGGCAGTTCGGCCAGAGACTTCACGGGTGTCTTGGTGGTCACTGCGTAGGCCTTGATTTTGCCGCCTTTGATCTGGCTGGTGGTGTTTGTGGTTTGGTCACACATGAAGTCCACCTGCCCGCCCAACAGGTCGTTCATGGCGGGGCCAGTGCCCTTGTATGGCACGGTGGTCAGGTCCACACCCACAGCGGTCTGGAACAGCATGCCGCACAGGTGAGAAGCTGAACCAATGCCGGCGTTGGCATAGGTCACCTTGTCTTTGTTGGTCTTGATGTAAGAGAGCAACTCTTGCATGTTGGACGCAGGCATGTTGGCACGGGCCACAATGGTCATGGGCACATCGGTCACCAGGCCGATTGTTTCAAAGTCAGCCGACGCGTTGTAAGACAGCTTGCGGTACAGGGAAGGCGCAGTGGACTGGCCGATGTGGTGCAGGAAAATGTTGTAACCGTCCGCAGGAGAGCGTGCTGCCTTGGCTGCACCCAAGGTGCCACCTGCGCCACCGAGGTTTTCTACAATCACTTGCTGGCCCAGGTCTTTGGACATGGACTGAGCAATCAAACGACCAACGGTGTCTGTGGGTCCACCGGCTGCGAAAGGAATCAGCATGGTGATGGTCTTGCTGGGGTAGGCGTCGCTGGCTTGCGCAACACCGGCAATGCCCAGCAGGGCAACCGCGAGAATGGACTTGATTGATTTTTTCACTGAAAAACCTCCTTTGAATTTACTGCACATGGTGTTTTTAAACCGTGCATCCTGCACAGGTTGCTGAAGTATCAGAATCCATTCAAAAGGCGGCAATTGTGGTTATCCATATTGTGGAAAGCCGATGGGTACCTGCAATCGTGGGGGCGCAGCCCTTCGGCCACAGGGCGGATCATCACAAACAAGCTTGGCCGCCCACACCATTATTAATATTAATAAACATAAGCACTCCACAATCATAGTAAAACGTGGATTTATTGGGCGTAAAGGATTTTTTGTACTTCAATAAGTAAACAATACAAAGAAAAGATATTTCACAAAGATGGCTGTGCATCTTTTGCAAGTGAAAAAAAAGCCGCATGCATACACGCGGCTTTTTTAAAAAATGTGGAAACTACTGAGTGATTTTAGCGGGGTGTCACCTTGAGCACGCGGCCATCGGGGTTGTCGGTCAACAGGTAAACCGCGCCATCGGGCCCCACACGCACATCCCGTATGCGTTCACCGACTTCTTTGAACAGCACCTCCCTCTCTGTGCCTTTGTTGCCGATCACGCTGACACGGGTCACCTGCTGGGCACGCAAAGCGCCCACCAACACATCCCCTTTCCAGGTCGGGAACAGTTCGCCGTTGTAAACAGCCATGCCCGAGGGTGCAATGGATGGCACCCAATAAATGGCGGGCTGCTCGGTGCCCTCAAATGTTTTGAAAGGCGAAATTTGCGCGCCGCTGTAGTCGACCCCATACGTGGCCTTGGGCCAACCGTAGTTTTTTCCGGGTTCAATCACGTTGATCTCATCGCCACCGCGCGGGCCATGCTCATGGGCCAGCAAGCGCTTTCCAAGGGGGTCGTACACCAGGCCCTGCACATTGCGGTGGCCGTAGCTGTAGATCTCTGGGCGAGCGCCCTGCCTGCCCGCAAAGGGGTTGTTGGCAGGCGCGCTGCCATCGGCGTTGATGCGCACAATCTTGCCCAAATGATTGCCAAGGTTTTGCGCTTCCTCACGGTAGTCGTACCCATCGCCCAAGGTAATGATCAGGGTGTTGTCGGGCAACCAATCCATGCGGCCCCCATAGTGGGCATTGCCCGATTTGGCCATGTGGGAGCGAAAAATCTCCTTGAGCTGCAACAGCTCACCATTGCCCAGCACCGCGCTCGATACACACAGGTGATTGGCTTGCCGCGTACCACAGGCATAACTCAGGTACAAGCGCTTGGACTGCTCGAAATCCTTGGCGGGCAACACATCAAACAAGCCCGCCTGTCCACCGGTGTGCACGCTGGGCATGCCCTTTAGAGGTTGAGGGTGGAGCTGGCCATTGGCCTCCACCAAGCGAAGGCGGCCTTGCTTTTCGGTCACCAAAGCGCGGCCATCGGGCAAAAATGCCAACCCCCAAGGGTTTTGAAGACCGTCCACAAACGTGTTGACCTTGTAAGCGGTTTTGGCTTGCGCCTGCGCCAGCGCGGGCTCTGCCGGCCACAGCGCCGCGCCTGAAAGCAGCGCAGCCGCGCCCAGCGCGGCGGCTCCCACTTTGGGCGTTGCGGTTTTTGAAGTGCTTCTGGAAAACACATACCCCGCCAGCGCAGCGCCAGCAAGCATGGACAAGGTGCCGCCCACACCGCGGGTGGCTGCAATCAGGGTTGGCATTGGTGCAATCATGTCTACCACTTTGAAAGTTACCCACAGGCCAAGGGCTGCGCCCACGGTACACAGCGCGGTGCGCGAGGACGTGCCAACAAAACGGGTCAACAGCAATGCAACGGCCTGTGACGCCACAAAACTGCCTCCGTAGAGGACCGCATAAACCGGGCCAAAGTTCCAAAGGTCGTGCAGGGTCACCTCAAGGCGGGTTTGCATGGCAATCGGCACACCCAAATCGACCAGGGCTTGCAGGTTGATCTGGCTTTGCACCACAGTGCCCCAAACCACACCCAGCAACAAAGCGGCCACAAACTTGATCACCATGTTTTTAGCTCCCTGCAAATTGCCTAGCCATACACAGCCACCACTTGATAGCCCAGCGAGGCCAGTTGGCCACTGGGCGTCCACAGCTTGGCGGTCTGGTTCACATAGCCATCTGCAGCGGCCACCGTGTCCATGTCGATCTGGAACCAGCCCTCTTCAAGCGATTCCTGTGGCAGCGGAGGCAGCTCCAGCGACCAACTCACCGAACTGGCCATCACTGGCCCGCGGAAATGGCTGAGGCAGGGCGTGGGTGGCCCGTCGCTGAGCATCACAATCAGCACTTCGGGGCTGAGGTTTTTGTCGGTGCAGCGGATGTGAATACCGCTTTCCCAGCTGCCGTTGCCCATGTACGGGATGCTGCCCACAGCCCAGCGCATCTCGATGTGCTGTAAAAAATTGGGCGTGATTTTGGGGATGAAGGGCAGCGCCTGAATTTCATCAGCCGACTTGGGCAAAGCAACCCGGCCTGGTGTTTTGGCGGGCAGCATGGTTTCTCGCGCACTGCCAAACACGCCCACCACCAAACCAGCCAATACATCCTGGCTGTAAATTTCGCAATGCACCTGGCAAACGCTTTTGCCTTGGCGCAACAGGCGGGTGCGGTACACCACCTCGCCTGGGGCCACCGGGCCCACAAAATTGGTTTGCAGTGCGCGCAAAGGAATGTCCAGCCCCAGGGTATCCCGCATGGCCACCACGGCCAGGGCAGACAGAAAGCCGCCAAACATGGTGCGGCCTTGCGTCCAGTCGTCGGTGGCGGTGAAGGTGACAGTGTCGCCATCCAGACGGCGACCAGAAAGAATTGCGGACAAAGCGGTGGTCATACAAAGCCTTTAAAAAATACATGCCCCCTAGCAAAAGGGGGCAGCTGCTACTTGCGCCTTATTTGCGCTCGAATTGCTGAAAATTGGGTGCGCGCTTTTCTGCAAAAGCAGAGAAGGCCTCTTTGGCCTGGGGATGGTGCAGCATGGCCACAAACAACTCGCCCTCTTCCACCATTTTTGCAGCCACGGCGGGCTTGTTGGCTGCTTTCATCAAGCGCTTGCTGGTGAGCAAACTGGGCAAAGGCAATGCAAGCAGCTTGGCCACTTGTGCCTGCACATGGGCTTCCAGTCGGTCTGGCTCCAGCACGTCGCTCACAATGCCGCTGTCGTAGGCCTTCAGCGCGGTGAACATGTCACCGAGCAAGAGCAACTCCGCAGCTTTTTGGTAACCTGCCAATTGGGGCAGCAGCAAGCTGCTGGCCGCCTCCGGGCACAAACCCAGCTTGGTAAACGGCATGGAGAATTTGGCAGTGCTGGCTGCGTAAACCAAATCGCAATGCAGAAGCATCGTGGTGCCAATGCCCACAGCAACACCCTGCACTTGCGCCACCACAGGTTTGGGGAAATTGCTCAAGAGGCGCAAAAAGCGGAACACCGGTGCCTCCAGGTCTTTGGGCGGCGCGTTTAAAAAATCCCCCAAATCGTTGCCCGCAGAAAAACAGCCCTCATGGCCTTTGATAAGCACCACCTTCACTGCGCTGCTATGCGTGGCGTCGCGAAACGCGTCGCCAATGGCCGTGTACATGGCGTTGGTGAATGAGTTTTTGCGGTC
>DASUEC010000230.1:0-16947 GCA_036275255.1 Limnobacter sp.
GATTTGTGCTCTCCAACGGCCATGGCTCCATGCTCATTTATGCCTTGCTGCACCTAACCGGCTACGATCTGCCGATTGAAGAGCTCAAGAATTTCCGTCAGTTGCATTCTAAGACACCCGGCCATCCGGAAGTGGACATCACGCCCGGTGTAGAAACAACGACTGGTCCTCTGGGGCAGGGCATTGCCAACGCAGTGGGCATGGCTCTGGCCGAAAAACTGTTGGCCGCCGAGTTCAACGAAGCAGGCTTTCCAATTGTGGACCACAACACCTATGTGTTTTTGGGAGATGGTTGCCTGATGGAGGGCATTTCCCATGAGGCGTGTTCCCTGGCAGGCACCTTGGGGCTGTCCAAACTGATTGTGTTATACGACGACAATGGCATTTCAATCGACGGTGAGGTTGAGCACTGGTTTGCTGACAACACGCCCAAGCGCTTCGAGGCCTATGGCTGGAACGTGATCCCCAATGTAAACGGCCATGATGTGGACGCCGTGGATGCAGCCATTGCGCAGGCCAAGCAAAATGCGGCGCTGGACAAGGGCCCCACACTGATTTGCTGCAAAACCAACATCGGCGAGGGTTCACCCAACCTGGCTGGCACCGACAAGGTTCATGGTGCCCCTCTTGGCGATGCTGAAATTGCGGCCACACGCGCCGCCATTGGCTGGGCGCATGCGCCATTTGAGATTCCCGCCGAGGTCTACCAGCAATGGGACGCCCAGGTGGCCGGCGCAGCCCGTCAATCGGCCTGGGACAAGCTCTTCGATGCATACACTGCAAAATTCCCGGTCAAAGCGGCGGAGTTCAAGCGCCGGATGGCAGGTGACCTGCCTGCTCATTTTGAGCAGACTGCGCAGCGTTTGCTGGCCGAAGTGGCTGCCAAAGGCGAGACCATTGCCACCCGCAAGGCCAGCCAGAATGCGATTACCCTGCTGGCGGCCGTGTTGCCAGAGCTGTTGGGCGGCTCGGCTGACCTCACCGGTTCCAACCTCACCAACTGGCCCAAGTGTGTGGCTGTGCGACGCAACAACGATGGTTTTACTGCCGGCAACCACATCAACTGGGGCGTGCGCGAGTTTGGCATGAGCGCCGCGCTCAACGGTGTGGCACTGCATGGTGGCTACATTCCATTTGGCGCCACTTTCCTGACGTTCTCGGACTACAGCAGAAATGCCTTGCGCATGGCTGCACTCATGAAGAAGCGCAATATTTTTGTGTTTACCCACGATTCCATCGGTTTGGGTGAAGACGGCCCCACCCACCAGCCGGTTGAACATGCAGCCACCCTGCGGATGCTGCCCAACATGGACGTGTGGCGCCCGGCAGATTCTGTGGAATCCATGGCCGCATGGAACAGCGCTGTGATGCGCAAGGATGGCCCAAGTTCCTTGCTGTTCAGCCGCCAAAACCTGCCTTTCCTGCCGCGTTCCGAATCGGTGCTGAATGCCATTGCCAATGGCGGGTACGTGTTGGCCGATGCAGCCGATGCCAAGCTCACGCTCATTGCCACTGGCTCAGAGATCGAAATTGCGCTCAATACCCAGAAAGCACTCGCCGAAAAGGGCATCGCTGCACGCGTGGTGTCCATGCCTTCCACCACGGTGTTCGACCGTCAGCCTGCTCCATACAAAGCCGACGTGTTGGGCAAAGCGCCTATCGCCGTCATAGAGGCGGGCATCACGGACGGCTGGTACAAGTACATCGCACTGGCTGGAGTGAAGGGCACGGTGCTGGGCATGAGCAGTTTTGGTGAGTCTGCGCCTGCGGGGGCACTCTTCAAGCATTTTGGACTGACCACTGAAAAATTCACCGAGGCCGCTCTGGCTTTGGTCGACGCTTAAGAAACGGAACATTCGATTTACTTTCAAGGAGATTTGTCATGACCATTCGTGTAGCGATCAACGGCTACGGCCGCATCGGCCGAAACGTACTGCGTGCCCACTACGAAGGTGGCAAAAAGCACGATATTCAAATCGTGGCCATCAATGACCTGGGCGACCCCAAGACAAACGCCCACCTCACTCAGTACGACACAGCCCATGGCCGTTTCCCCGGCACAGTGAGTGTGGATGGCGATTACATGGTTGTGAATGGCGACAAAATCAAGGTGCTCGCCAACCGCAACCCGGCTGAGTTGCCCTGGGGCGAGTTGGGTGTGGACGTGGTGTTGGAATGCACTGGCTTTTTCACCTCCAAAGAAAAAGCCTCTGCCCACCTCAAAGGCGGCGCCAAGAAGGTCATTATTTCCGCTCCAGGTGGCAAAGACGTGGATGCCACGGTTGTGTATGGCGTGAACCACAATGTGTTGAAAAGCACTGACACCGTGATCTCCAATGCGTCTTGCACCACCAACTGCCTGGCCCCGCTGGTCAAGCCCCTGAACGATGCAATCGGCCTGGAAACCGGCCTGATGACCACGATTCACGCTTACACCAATGACCAGGTGCTGACCGACGTGTACCACGAAGACCTGCGACGCGCGCGCTCTGCTACCATGAGCATGATTCCCACCAAAACCGGTGCCGCTGCTGCGGTTGGTTTGGTGCTGCCTGAGTTGAACGGCAAGCTGGACGGTTACGCTGTTCGCGTGCCCACCATCAACGTGTCCATGGTTGACCTGTCGTTTGTGGCCAAGCGCGACACCACGGTTGAAGAAGTCAACAGCATTCTGAAAGCCGCCGCCGAAGGCCCCCTGAAGGGCGTGCTGGAATACAACGATGCACCCTTGGTGTCCATCGATTTCAACCACAACCCCGCTTCCAGCGCATTTGATGCCACCCTGACCAAAGTCAGCGGCAAGTTGGTGAAGGTGTCAAGCTGGTACGACAACGAATGGGGCTTCTCCAACCGCATGTTGGACACCACTGTGGCGTTGATGGGCGCCAAGTAACACACAGCACCCATCGGCAACCCCGCAAGGAGGTCGCCACGCATTGCCCATCGCCGGACCCTCTCGGGTCCGGCTTTTTTTAACCCTCCCCTTCGAGGGGGGCTCCCCAAAATAAGACTGTTCAAGCCAGGTGCTTCGCTCGTTAACCATGTATCCGTGGTGCGCCGGGCAAGGCTCTCATCAAAGTAGACTCCGTTCTGCTTTCTTTTCCTCAAATAGGCTTTGTGGCCCGCTCGGTAACCTGAATGCAATAAATACCAGCGAGTGTTGCCATGTTTTTGATTTGTCACAATTCATCCAAAGTCAGTCCAAGCCACTGGCTTGGTTTCGTCATGCTTATGCTGTTGAGCTGGTGTTTTGCCCAGCCGGCCTTAGCCCAAAACGACAGCAGGCAGTTCATCATCAAGCTCAAAAACGCCGTGGAACTTAGTTCAGCGCCTTCTGTGCGGCGTCTAGAAAAAGAGGGGGAGTTTTTGGCTGATCTGATGAGCCGCAACAATGTGCATGCCACCTGGCAAAGGGCTGGCACATTGGGAACCCATGTCATGCGTTGGGGCAGTGCGGTGCGAGACAGCGACATACAAGCCAATCTCAACCGGTTGCGCAGTGACCCCGAGGTGGAGTTTGTCATTGAAGACCGCCCCATGCGCGCCTTCGAGACCCCCAATGATCCTTCGTTCACCAACCAGTGGGCTTTGCGGTCCACATCCAACACGGCGGGGGCGCGGTTTGATCTTGCGTGGGATTTGATCAAAGGCAGTGCGGACGTCGTTGTGGCTGTTTTGGACTCGGGTGTCGTGTTCAACACCCCGGATCTTCAAGGGCGATTGCTGGCGGGTTATGACTTTGTGTCAGACGTACCCACCGCCAACGATGGCAACGGCAGGGATTCTGATGCGTCAGACCCGGGCAACTGGATCACCGATTCCGAGTCTCAGAGCGGTCCATTCCAGGGCTGTTCTGTCAGGAGCTCAAGCTGGCATGGCACTTTTGTGGCCGGGCAAATTGCAGCCAACACCAACAGCAACGCTCAAGTGGCTGGTGCAGACTGGAACGCCAAGGTGTTGCCAGTCCGCGTCCTCGGCAAATGTGGCGGTCTTCTGTCGGATGTACTGGATGCCATGCTCTGGGCGGCCGGGCTTGATGTGCCCGGCATTCCCCGCAACAACAACCCAGCCGACGTGATCAACCTCAGTCTGGGCAGTGCCAGCACATGCAGCTCTTTTGAGCAGACGGTGGTGGACCGTGTAACTGCCGCAGGCACCTTGGTGGTTGCGGCTGCCGGCAACGGTGGAGGCACGGCAGACTCTCCAGCCAACTGCAGCAGCGTGATGTCCGTGGGTGCGTTGGACCGCGATGGCAGCCGGGCCAGTTACAGCGCCATCGGCTCCTCTGTGGACATGATGGCGCCTGGTGGGTTTTCCAATGGCCTCGTTGGCTTGAGCAACAGCGGTAGCACATCCCCCCAATCTGCCAGCCTGGCAAGCAAGACCGGCACATCATTTGCTGCGCCCTTGGTGGCTTCCACCGCAGGCCTGATTCGTGCCATTAATCCGAACCTGACACCGGCGCAGCTGCGCACCCTTATTTTGCAAAATACATCGCCTTTTTTGAGTCCCCGATCGACCACATGCACGGCCAATCAGGGCAGCGGCTCTTGCAACTGCACCACGGCGGTGTGTGGCAGTGGCATGCTGAATGCCCAGGCGGCCGTCATCGCAGCGCGTGGAACCCGTCCCATCGCCAACGCATCCGTGAGCGCCAACGGCCTGTCCAGCAGTGGTTTCCAGGAGAGTTCGAGCGGCTTGAACCCCGTGCGTCTTCGTGGTGCGACAAGCTCTGTGGCCAGTGGCCGAACAGTGGCTTCCTATGCCTGGACCCAGGTCTCCGGTGTGCAGGTGTTGAATGGCACCGCAACCACACCAGACGTGGACTTGCCGGCAGCCAGCAGCAGCAGCGATCTTGTCTTCCGGCTGACTGTGACCGACTCGGTTGGCGAGAGCCACACCAGCTTCACAGCTGTTCGGGTGGTCGCCAACGGCGATGACCCCAGCGGGCCGTCCAGCCCTGCAAGCGCCAGCGCTGGTACCACCGCGCCCACCACAGACAACAGCACAGGAAGTGCTGGTGGTTCAGCCGCTCCCAGTGCCGGCGGTGGCGGCGGTGGCGGTGGGGGTGGCGCAAGCAGCCTGTTTGGCTTGATTGGATTGCTTTTGCTTCTCACCATGTTCAAGCGGCGGCACGCCATGAGCGCCTGAGTGTCCAGAGGCCTGCCAGCCAGAGCAGGCCACCGGTGACGCCACCCCGATGGGCTTCAATCGCCACCGGCCCGCCCAGCATCGGGTCTGTGGCTGCGTTGGATGCCCACTCAATGGTCAGCTTGGCAGCCAGGCCAGCAACCATCAGCCAAAGAGGCCAAGCCTTCAACCCGCGGTCCTGCGACCGGGCAAAAGCCAAGCCCAGCCCCACCACAAAATGCATGTGCATGGCTCCGCTCAACCCGCAGTACCATGCGAGGGGCTCAAGCCAGGAGACGTAAAAAGCCACCCACCCCAGGCCGCCCACAAAGGCATAGAGCCAATGCTGCGGGGTGAAGAGCCCGCCAAACCCCCAGGCCAGAACAAACAGCGCAGCCAGGTTGAGCCCCAGGTGAACGCCGCCCAGGTGCACAAACTGGGTGGCCATGCTTCGAATGAAAAATGATTCAATTGAATCAAGCGTTTGAAGATGCGCAGGGCCCCATGCAAGCTGCGCCAGAATTGCGATCAATCCAACCGCAAAGCAGAGGGTGAGGGGACTGAAAAACGCCCGTGGGGCGTTATAATCCGGGATTGTTTTCAACAACCTTCCTTGAGAGCCATTTCAATGTTGCGTTTTCTGCGCCTGACCGACCAAAACGTATCCAACAAGCGCGTGTTGATCCGCGTCGATTTTAACGTGCCCACCGATGCAAATGGCAACATCACCGAAGACACCCGCATTCGTGCCTCCATTCCCGGCATTCAGTATTGCCTGCAAAACAATGCGGCGCTGATGCTCACCAGCCATTTTGGTCGCCCCACCGAAGGCGAGTATGATGAAAAGCTTAGCCTGGCACCCGTGGCTGCGCGTTTGAGCGAGCTCTTGGGGCGCCCCGTTCGGCTGGTCAAAAACTGGGTGGAAGGTGTGGACGCACGGGCAGGCGAGGTCGTGCTGCTCGAAAACTGCCGCTTCAACAAAGGCGAAAAGAAAAACAACCCGGAATTGGCCCAGAAAATCGCCAAACTCTGCGACATTTACGTGAACGACGCTTTTGGCACAGCCCATCGGGCTGAGGCCACCACCCATGGTGCCGCGCAATTTGCCGCTGTGGCCTGCGCTGGCCCATTGCTCGCAGCCGAGCTGGATGCCCTGGGCGCGGCACTTTCAGCACCCAAGCGCCCCCTGGTTGCCATTGTCGCTGGTTCCAAAGTGTCCACCAAACTCACCATCCTCAACAGCCTGGCCGAAAAAGTGGATCAATTGATTGTGGGCGGCGGCATTGCCAACACTTTCATGGCCGCCAAAGGCCTGCCCATTGGCAAATCTCTGGTCGAGGCCGACCTGGTGGGCGAGGCCAAAGCCATCATCGAAAAGATGCAGGCCCGTGGTGCGGCGGTGCCCATACCGAGTGATGTGGTGGTGGGCAAAGAGTTTTCTCCCACCGCTGCTGCCACCGCAAAGGCTGTGTCGGATGTGGCGGCCGATGACATGATCTTCGACATTGGTCCCGACACCGCTGAAGCCCTGGCAGCCATTCTGGGCAAAGCAGGCACCATCGTGTGGAACGGCCCGGTGGGCGTGTTCGAATTCGACCAGTTTGGCAAAGGCACCGAGCGTCTGGCCCGCGCCATTGCCAGCTCCAGCGCTTTTTCAATTGCAGGCGGTGGCGATACACTCGCGGCCATTGCCAAATACAACATTGGCGAGCAAGTCAGTTACATTTCCACCGGCGGTGGTGCCTTCCTTGAGTTTTTGGAAGGCAAAACGCTGCCGGCCGTTGACATTCTTCAACAGCGAGCCGCCTGATGGCCCAAGACTTCATGCCACGCCAAACCAAAATCGTTGCCACGCTGGGGCCCGCATCCACCGACCCGGCCGTGCTGGAGCGCATGATTGCCGCTGGCATGAATGTCGTTCGAGTCAACTTCTCTCACGGCACAGCCGAAGAGCACATCGGCCGAGTGCACACCGTGCGCGAAATTGCAGCCCGTTTGGGGCGAGATGTGGCGGTCATGGCCGATCTGCAAGGCCCCAAGATCCGCATTGGCCAGTTTGCCAACGGATCCATTCTGTTGCAAAACGGGCAGTCTTTCATTCTGGAAGCACAGTGCGCGGCGGGGGACGATGGCCGTGTCGGTCTGGATTATCCTGAGCTTGTCAATGACGTGAAGGCTGGTGACACGCTGTTGCTTGACGACGGAAAGATCGTGCTCAAGGTCAAAAAGGTCACCGCCGGGCAAATTCATTGCGAGACGGAGGTGGGTGGCGTCCTGAAGAACCGAAAGGGCATCAACAAACTGGGCGGTGGCCTGTCTGCCCCAGCCCTGACCTCCAAAGACATGGAAGACATCCGCACTGCGGTCGCTTTTGAAGCCGACTACATTGCCGTGAGTTTCCCCAAAAGTGGTGCAGACATGTACATGGCCCGCGAGCTGACCCGTGCAGCGGGTGGCCATGCCCTGATGATTGCAAAAATTGAACGCACGGAAGCCCTGGCCAATCTGGATGATCTGATTCGCTCCTGCGATGGCATCATGGTTGCGCGTGGGGACTTGGCCGTTGAAATTGGCGATGCAGCAGTGCCTGCGGCCCAAAAACGCCTGATTCGGGCCGCACGCGAGGCCAACAAGCTCACCATCACAGCCACACAAATGATGGAGAGCATGATTGAAAGCCCAGTGCCCACCCGCGCCGAGGTGTCGGATGTGGCCAACGCGGTGCTGGATGGCACGGATGCCGTGATGCTGTCGGCCGAGACCGCAGCAGGCAAATTTCCTGTTGAAACGATTTGCGCCATGGCCCGCACCTGCGTGGAAGCTGAAAAGTCCGCGCCAGTGAATCTGGACACCGATTTCCTGAATCGCAAGTTCAAGCGGGTTGACCAATCCATCGCCATGGCTGCTTTGTTCACAGCGCATCACCTGGATGTGAAAGCCATTGCTGCACTCACGCAATCCGGTTCGACCGCCTTGTGGATGTCGCGGTTGAACAGTGGAGTGCCAATTTTTGCACTCACCCCTGAAGAGAAAACCCGCCGCCGTTTGTCCATGTATCGCGACGTGCGAACCGTGATGATGCAGTACGAAACCGAAGATCGCGAACTGCTGCTTGCCAAGTCTGAACAAGCCTTGCTGGATGCCAAGGTGGTCGAGGTGGGAGACCTGATCGTCATTACCATTGGCGAACCCATTGGCAAATCGGGCGGCACCAACACCATGAAAATTGTGCGTGTTGGCGAACACATCGGCCTGCTTAACTGAACCTATTTTTATTGGAGATTTCACATGCCTCTCGTATCCATGCGCCAACTTCTGGACCACGCCGCTGAGCAGGGCTATGGCATTCCGGCCTTCAACGTGAACAACCTGGAGCAGGTTCAGGCCGTGATGGCAGCCGCCGACGAGGTGGGTGCACCCGTTATTTTGCAGGCCAGTGCTGGTGCCCGCAAATACGCTGGCGAACCCTTCATCAAACACCTCATTCAGGCGGCTGTGGAAGCTTTCCCACACATTCCCCTGGTCATGCACCAGGACCATGGCACCAGCCCCAAGGTTTGCCAGGGCGCCATCGACTTGGGTTTTGGCTCCGTCATGATGGATGGCTCCTTGATGGAGGATGGCAAAACCCCTGCCAGCTTTGACTACAACGTGAATGTGACCAAGACCGTGGTCGAGATGGCGCACAAAGTCGGTGTGACCGTTGAAGGTGAACTTGGCTGCCTGGGCAACCTTGAGACTGGCGAGGCTGGCGAAGAAGACGGCATTGGCGCAGAAGGCAAGCTGGACCACAGCCAGATGCTCACCGACCCCGAAGAGGCAGCGGTGTTTGTGAAAGCCACCCAACTTGACGCGCTGGCCATTGCCATTGGTACCAGCCATGGGGCATACAAGTTCAGCCGCAAACCCACAGGCGACATCCTCGCCATCTCTCGCGTCAAAGAAATTCACGCACGCATCCCCAACACGCACCTGGTGATGCATGGCTCTTCCTCGGTGCCTGCCGATCTGTTGGCAATCATCAACCAGTTTGGCGGAAAAATGAAAGAGACCTACGGCGTGCCCGTGGAAGAAATTCAGGAAGCCATCAAATACGGCGTGCGCAAAATCAACATCGACACCGACATTCGTTTGGCGATGACCGGTGCGGTGCGCAAGTTCCAGGCCGAGAATCCTGACAAGTTTGACATGCGCGAGTGGATGAAACCTGCACGCGAGGCCGCCAAGGCCATCTGCAAGCAGCGTTACCTGGAGTTTGGCTGTGAAGGCCAGGCTGGCAAGATCAAGGCCATCAACCTGGTGGACATGGCGGCCAAATACGCCAAGGGCGAATTGGCCCAAATCGTGCAGTAATCCATGCGCAGGGCCCCCGGCAGGGGTGCCCAGCCAAGTGCACGCGGGCAGCGCCCCGCGTGTTTTACTTTTTAAAAGCCTGAATTGAAGAGGCCGATGGCATGACCACCGTGTTTGAAACCAAGCTGACTTCCTTGCCGTTGTTGCACCGAGGCAAGGTCCGTGAAAACTTCTCTGTTGGTGAAGACAAGATGTTGATTGTGGCAAGCGACCGTTTGTCCGCTTTCGACGTGATTCTGGATCAACCCATCCCCGAGAAGGGCATGGTGCTCACGCAAATGGCCCAGTTCTGGTTCGATATTTTGGCCGATGTGGTGCCCAATCACCTCACCGGCATTGCCCCGGAGTCGGTGGTGACCGCTGAGGAGGCGCCCCAAATCAAGGGCCGCGCCATGGTGGTTAAAAAACTCAAGGCCTTGCCCATTGAGGCGGTTGTGCGGGGTTACTTGATTGGTTCTGGCTGGAAGGACTACCAGGCCACCGGCGCGGTGTGTGGCATCAAACTGCCCGCCGGCATGCAAATGGCAGCCAAGCTGGACGAGCCCATTTTTACCCCCGCCACCAAAGCGGCTGTGGGCGAGCACGATGAAAACATCGACTTTGACACCATGTGCAACGTGGTCGGGGCAGACCTGGCCCGGCAGATCCGAGATGTGTCGATTGCCCTCTACACCAAGGCCAGCGATTATGCCGCCAGGCAAGGCATCATCATTGCCGATACCAAATTTGAGTTTGGGCTGGACGACAATGGCACGCTGACCCTGATGGATGAGGTACTCACCGCCGATTCGTCTCGTTTTTGGCCAGCCGACCAGTATCAGGTTGGCATCTCGCCACCTTCCTACGACAAACAATTCGTGCGTGACTATCTGGAAAGCGTGCCGGGCTGGAATAAAAAAGCCCCTGCGCCTACACTGCCACAAGACATTATTGACAAAACAGCGGCCAAGTACCGCCAGGCCTACGAAATTTTGACAGGTCGACTCTGGATTGGGTGAGAACATGAGCGAGCAAACCAGGTTGAACAACCTTCACACCTCAGACCATCCCAAAGTCGGCGTGGTCATGGGTTCGTCTTCCGATTGGGAAGTGATGAAGAATGCCGTGCAAGTGCTGCGCGATTTTGGCGTGGATTACGAAGCCCGCGTGGTGTCGGCTCACCGCATGCCCGATGAGATGTTTGCCTACGCTGAAACCGCGAGCACCCGTGGTATTCAGGTGATCATCGCGGGTGCTGGCGGTGCTGCGCATCTGCCTGGCATGTTGGCGGCCAAAACGATTGTGCCCGTGATGGGCGTGCCCGTGCCCTCCAAATACTTGCGTGGCGAAGACTCCCTCTTGTCGATTGTCCAAATGCCCAAGGGCATTCCCGTGCACACTTTTGCAATTGGAGAGGCGGGTGCAGCCAATGCCGCCCTGGCTGCAGTGGCAATTTTGGCGCTCAACAATCCTGACCTGAACAGCAAACTGCAGGCCTTCCGTGTTTCCCAGTCCAATGTGGCCAGGGAAATGGAATTGCCGCCCCTGCGTTAATCATCACAGCACACAGAGCATGAGCAAAATTCAATTCAAGCCAGCAAAGCCAGGCCAATGGCTTGGGCTGTTGGGCGGTGGGCAGTTGGGACGCATGTTTTGCATGGCCGCCCAAAGCATGGGTTACCGTGTGTTGGTGCTGGACCCCGCAGCCCACGGGCCGGCTGGCAGCGTGGCCGACGATCAGGTGTTGGCCGATTACATGGACGACGAAGGCTTGGCACAGTTGGCTCAGCGTTGTGTGGGGGTTACCACCGAATTTGAGAACGTGCCTGCCTTGGCCCTCGACACCCTTTCCAAACGTGTGCCTGTCAGCCCCTCTGCATTTTCCGTGGGGGTTGCCCAAAACCGGATTGAAGAAAAGGCCTACATCAGCGGCTGCGGAGTGCCGGTGGCGCCCCATGCACCCATCCGCAAAGCAGCCGATATCTCGGAGGCCTTGCAACCCTTGTTGCCAGGCATCCTGAAAACAGCTCGGCTGGGCTACGACGGCAAGGGCCAGGTGCGTGTGTCTTCCATTGAAGAGGTGCGCACAGCATTTGCCAGCCTCAATGAAGTGGAGTGCGTGCTTGAAAAGCGATTGACCCTGCAAAAAGAAGTGTCGGTGATTGTGGCCCGCGACCACAAGGGCGAATGTGCCACCTTTCCTGTGGCCGAAAACCACCACCGCAAGGGCATTTTGGCCACCACCATCGTGCCGGCCCGCATTGATGATGCCATGGCTGCCCAGGCTCGCGCCAACGCCATCGCCATCGCGGGCGCGCTCGATTATGTGGGCGTGCTTTGTGTTGAATTTTTTGTGGTCGATGGATTGGGTTTGGTGGTCAACGAGATTGCTCCCCGTCCCCACAACAGTGGCCACTATTCCATTGATGCCTGCGTCACCTGCCAGTTTGAACAGCAGGCCCGCATCCTTGCTGGTTTGCCCCTTGGAGACACACGCCAACACAGCCCGGCTGTCATGGTGAACTTGCTGGGCGACCTGTGGTATCAAAACGATGGCACTGTTCGGGAACCGGCCTGGGAAAAGGTCCTGGCCTTGCCCGAGGTGAAGCTGCACCTGTATGGAAAAGAGCAAGCCCGGGTGGGGCGTAAAATGGGGCACATCACGGTGATTGCCCAGTCCCTGGATCGCGCTCTGGCCGTGGCCCAAGAGGTGAGGGACCTGCTGGGTATTGGCGACGATGACGACTGAAAACCACACGCCCCCCCGGCATGCCGCACTGCTGGCCCCATTGCCTGTCAACATCGCGCTTTGCGCCAAGGCGCTTTGTTCAGGTGAGCTGGTCGCCTTCCCCACCGAAACCGTGTTTGGCTTGGGTGCAGCGGTGAACCAGGCCAATGCCGTGGCCGACATCTTCAAAGCCAAAGGCAGGCCTGCAGACCACCCGCTGATTGCACATGCAGCCCCGGGGTTTGACTGGCTGGACGGCTGGGTTCAGTTCAGCTCCCCGCTGCAACAAAGGCAGTTTGAGGCGCTCACCCAAGCCTTTTGGCCTGGCCCGCTGACCTTGGTCTTGCCCAAAGGCAGCCGGATGCCTTTGCAAGTCACGGGCGGACAAGACTCTGTGGGCATACGCTGCCCCGCGCATCCAGTGGCAACCGCATTGCTTCAAGCAGTTGCCGTGCCGGTTGCAGCCCCGTCGGCCAACCGCTTTGGCAAGGTCAGTCCCACCCGTGCCGTCCACGTGATGGCTGAGCTGGGGGACCGCATACCCTGGGTGCTGGACGGCGATATTCCTGAGGTGGGCATCGAGTCCACCATTGTCTCTTTGTTAAATGCACGGCCCATCGTCTTAAGGCCAGGCGTTGTGACTGCCGCGCAAATGGAGTCCGTTTTGGGGATACGCATTGAACCGCATTGCGAGGCCTCCCGACATGCAGCCCTGACACCCCGTGTGTCGGGAACGCTGGAGAAGCATTACAGCCCGGATGCCAAGGTCCATGTGTTGTCGGCCGATGCGCTGGATACCATGGCGGTGGCGCACAAGACCCTGTGCGTGGGCTGGACAGATCAATTTCTTGGTGCAGCGGATGGTTTAAGGGCGCGTTCACCCCAATTGCTGCTTGAAGCACTGAACAACAACCCCGTCGACGTGGGCAGGGCTCTTTACGCCACGCTGCGCCAGGCCGATGAGATGGCGTGCTCGCAGGTTTTGTTTGAACAGCCCGCACCAGGTCAGGCCTGGGAGGCTGTTGCAGACCGTCTGAAAAGGGCGGCGGCGGCCTGACAGGGGCTTTTGTCCGATTGCTGCCCAAGAATTTTTGAACTTGACTGGATGGGTTGTCACCTAGAGTGATTAACTTGCCCCCTCAAGAGAAAAGAACGTGACCCACCCCACCGCAGCCTTGTCTCCAAGCGGCCACCTCCGGGCCGAAAATGAACACGTTGAGTCTCACCCGCGTGAGCAACGTAGCTTTGCCCAAAAAGCCGTCAGTGTTGCAAAGTTCTTGATGTTGGCCACAGGCACCACCGCAATTGTGGCGGTTGCGGCGGCAACGCCTGCGGTGGTCTCGGGTGTGTCGGCCGCTTTGGCCAAGGTGGGCGGGGCCTTGGGTCAAACCGGGGCATTCATCGCCGGAAATGCAGCTGCCTTTGCTTCGGGCACTTTGGGGGCGGGCGTCCTCAATGTCATTGACGGTGTGATGTCCATCCGGGCTGGCAACCGAAAAACCGCGAAGCTGATGCAATCGGACCTGGCTCTGAACGCCAGTCTCCAGAACAGCAAGCCATTCTCGAAATTGAAAAGTCTTTATGCGTCCATGCGCCGTCGGGGGGCTTTCCAAACAGCGATTGGTGTGGCTGCTGTGGCAGTGGGTGCATTGGCGCTGGCCGGCGTGGTGTCAAACCCCATCGGTCTCGGGGTGACTTTGGGCGTTGCGGCCGCCGTGCTGCTTGGTGTGCAAATCCACAAATGGCGCGCCAACCGGCAAATCAAAGCCCAGCTTGAGGCGTACGATCAACTCAAAAAGTGCGATTCAGCTCAGGCACAGTACGGGCCACTGCCCGCACCAACAGCCGGCGTTCAAGCTGCCGAGGTCTCCGCCCCCGATCAGCCGCCACAGCCAGCAGCGGCCGCGTCGTGATTACATCTGCTGGGTCGGAATATGACCGCGTTGCTCGGCGATGCGGTTGCTGTCATTGACAAACACGAGCTTGGGCTGGAATGTTTTGCATTCTTCATCGCTCAGTGTTCCATACGCTGCAATAATCACCAGGTCGCCTTTCTGCGCGCGGCGCGCCGCTGCGCCGTTCAGTGAAATCATGCCGCTTCCGCGCTCGCCCTTGATGGCATACGTCGAGAAGCGTTCACCGTTGTCGATCACATAAAGGTCGATGCGCTGAAACTCAATGATGCCAGACGCTTCCAGAAGGTTTTCGTCGATGGCGCAGGAACCTTCGTAGTGCAGTTCACAGTGGGTGACTTTGGCTCGGTGGATTTTGCCGAGCAACATCTCGCGATGCATTACTGTATCTCCAGGTTGTCGATCAGTCGGGTAGCCCCCAACTTGGCGGCCGCCAAAATGACAAGCGGCGTTTGATCGGACAGGTTTGCGTCAGTGGGGCGCATCAGGTCAACCTGTTTGCGCACCTCAAAGTAGTCGGGCTTCCAGCCTCTTTTTTCCAATGCATCCAAGCCTTTGCGCTCCAATTGTACCAACTGGTCCAAATTGGGGCGACCGCTTTTTACCTGATTCGAGAGATCATTCAAAAGCTGGTACAAAAAAGGTGCCTCGGCGCGTTCCAGGGGGTTCAGGTAGCGGTTGCGAGAGCTCATTGCCAAACCGTCGGGGTCCCGCACGGTGGGGGCTGCAATAATCTCAATGGGCATGGCCAACTGTTGAACAAGCCTGCGCACGATCATCAACTGTTGATAGTCTTTCTTGCCAAACACCGCGACGCGCGGCTGTACGCAATTGAACAGCTTGGTCACCACGGTGCACACGCCTTCAAAGAAACCGGGACGGAACTCGCCTTCCAGCGTGCTGCCCAAGCCATCGGGTGGCTTTACCCGATAGTCCTGCGGCTCGGGGTACAAATCCCGCTCCGTGGGGGCAAACATCACGTAGACCTGTTCTTTTTCAAGCTTCTCCGCGTCTTCCTGCATGGTGCGCGGGTACTTGTCAAAATCCTCATTTGGACCAAATTGCAGGCGGTTAACAAACACGCTGGCCACCACCGGGTCGCCATGCCTGGCGGCAATGCGCATCAGGGACATGTGCCCCTCGTGCAGGTTGCCCATGGTGGGCACAAAGGCCACCCGGTTTTGCCCGCGCAACTGGTCTCGGAGTTCGGTGATGGATGAAATCTGTCTCATTGCAAATGCAGGCTCAAACTCAGAATGTGTGCTCCAAGGCCGGGAATGATTTGTCTTTCACTGCAGACACATAGGCCTGCACCGCCGCCTGGATGGAGGGCTGATTATCCATGAAATTGCGGACGAATTTCGGCTTTTTGCCCGGAAATACATTCAACATGTCATGCAGCACCAACACTTGGCCGTCGCAGTCCACCCCGGCGCCGATCCCGATGGTGGGCACAGCCAGGCTTTTGGTGATGTCGGCCGCCAGTTTGCCTGGTATCAGCTCAAACAGTTCCAGTTGCGCACCCGCGTCCTGCATCAGTTTGGCGTTGGCTTTCAGCACTTTGGCCGCTTTGGCGTCCCGCCCCTGCACCCGGTAGCCTCCCAAGGCACTCACGGATTGTGGGGTCAACCCCAGGTGGGCGCACACGGGTATGTCGCGGGTGGTGAGGTACTCCACGGTGGAAGCCAGCCACGCCGTGCCCTCCAGCTTTACCATGTTTGCACCCGCTGCCATCAGTCGGGCGGCGTTGCGGTAAGCCTGCTCCACACTCTCCTGATAACTGCCAAAGGGCATGTCGGCCACCACGAAACCGTGCTTGTTGCCCGCAGCCACACAGCGGGTGTGGTATTCCATCATCTCCATGGATACTGGCAATGTGCTGGGCATGCCGGCCAACACCATGCCCAAGGAGTCTCCAATCAACAGGATATCCACGCCACTGGCATCCAGCACACTGGCAAAGCAAGCGTCATAGCAAGTCAGCATGGCAATTTTTTCCTGCTGCTTTTTCATGTCCAGCAGGGTGGGTAGAGTCACTGTTTTGCGGTGGGTGGTGTTGCGGTCTTGGGGTTGTGCACTCATGGCGGTCAAACTCTCGGCTCAGGTCATTCCGACCAGTTGAAAAACTCGCGTCGACCTTTCATGCCCTCAATCTGGTTGAGCAGCAACTCAAAGTCTTCGCTGTGGTCCACCGGGTTGAGGTGCTCGGTGTTTACAATCAATAGCGGCGCGTCGTCATAGTGGTAAAAAAAGCGGCTGTACGCATCGCTCAATTGTGCCAAATAGGCTTCTGTGATGTTGGCTTCGTACGGCGTGGCCCGCCTCTGCACCCGTTCTATCAAGGCCTGTGGCGAGGCCTGCAAGTACACCACCAAATCGGGCATGCTGGTTTGCGGGCTTTGGTGTTGGTAAATCTGCTGGTACAGCTTCAGCTCTTCCTCGTCCAGCGTGAGCCCGGCAAACATGCGGTCTTTCTCGAGCAAGAAATCACTGACCACCATGCTTTCAAAAAAGTCGCGTTGGGTGAGGTCCCGCAGTTGGCCAATGCGCTGAAAAAGAAAGAACAGCTGCGTGGGCAGCGCGTACCGTGCTGGATCTTGGTAAAACTTTTCGAGGAATGGGTTTTCTTCGGGTTTTTCAAGCAGCAGCTCTGCCGAAAACCGCTGGGCAATCAAGCGCGCAAGCGATGTTTTGCCCACGCCGATGGGGCCTTCAATCACAATGTGACGGTATTTGTCAGACAGCAAAGGCGTTCTCCAGGTTTGTCTGTGGTTTTGTGGTGAAGGCGGCAGCCCAGCCGCGCGGCCTCAGTGTAGCGCACGGGCACAGCGGATGTCTGGAGTG
>DASUEC010000231.1:0-3721 GCA_036275255.1 Limnobacter sp.
GGCTTGAGGCCAAAAGAGGCTCGGCTTGAGGCCAAAAGAGGCTCGGCTTGAGGCCAAAAGAGGCTCGGCTTGAGGCCAAAAGAGGCTCGGCTTGAGGCCAAAAGAGGCTCGGCTTGAGGCCAAAAGAGGCTCAGCTTCAGGCCAAAAACCAAGCCCGGCGTGAGGCCAAAAGAGGCCTGGCCTTGAGGCCCACAAGGGGCTTTGCTCAGGGCGACAACGAAGACTCGGCCTGCTGTTGGGCTGATTTTGGTTGCATGCCCGGCTTTAACAAAGGCAACAGAATGGTAAAGGTACTGCCCGCGTTGGGTCGACTTTGAATATCCAGCTCCCCATCATGGCGTTGCACCACATGCTTCACAATGGCCAGGCCCAAGCCCGTGCCGCCACTTTCGCGCGAACGGCTGCGGTCTACCCGGTAAAAGCGTTCGGTCAAACGTGGGATGTGCTCGGGCGACACGCCAATGCCGGTGTCTTTCACAACAAAGGCGGCGCAAGGTCGACCAATGTCGTTTTCTGTTTTGCGCAGGCTGATGTCAATACGTCCACCTTCCGGGGTGTAGCGCACGGCGTTGGTGGCAATGTTCGAGAAGGCGCTGAATATTTCGGCTGCATTGCCAATGCTCATCAAGCCATCTTCAATGTCGACGGCAATCTGGTGTTTGCCGGCGGACAATTGCATGGCATCATCCAGCGTGCGTTTTGCTGCGTTGCTCAAATCCACCACTTCCCCGTTGTCTGCCGCGTTGGGCGCAGATTCCAGTGCAGACAGCGCCAGCAGGTCTTCCACCAGGTTTTGCATGCGGCTGGCTTGCGTGTGCATCAGGTTCAGGTATTCCTTTTGCTGTTCCGGGCTTAGGGGCAAGTCGCGGAAGGTTTCCAGAAAGCCACTCAGCACAGTCAGTGGCGTTTTCAATTCGTGTGACACATTGGCGATGAAGTCCCGCCGCATGCGCTCGAGCTTTTCAACTTGGGTCACATCGCGGGTGAGCACCAGCATCTGCCGCTCACCATAGCCCACCAACTGCACAGACAGAATTTTGTTGGAGCTGCGTGGCGAGCGCATGATCAACGGGTGTTCCCAGGATTCGCTTTTGAGGTACTTGGAAAAACTCGGGTTGCGCACCAGGTTGATCACTGGTTGGCCAATGTCGCTGCCCAATTTGAGTGAGAGGTGATCTTGTGCGGTGTCGTTGCACCAGGTGATGTGCCCTTGGGGGTCGAGTGTGACCACCCCGTCGGGCAGTGCCTGAGCGGCAGTTCGGAAAGACACCAATGCATTGCTCAAGGCCTGTTGCTGGCGTTGGTGAAGGCGCAGGTACCGAAACAGTTTGGCGGCCAGGTCATCCCACCAGCCCGACACATTCGGCACATTTTCAACCTTGAAATCATCCAGCCATTCCAGGATTTTGAGGCCAGACCTCGCATGCAAGGCGTGAACAAGCAGCGAGGCCAGAATTGCTCCGCCCACAGCGCCCGCGTGCCCCGCCACCATTTGCCCGACAATTGCAGCAAGGCCCAGCAGCAGTCCCAAAAGGACCAATCTGAAAAAGATGAATGCCATAGCCGTGTATTTTAGGCCAATCTGCCTGGCTGCGGCGCGGTCAGTTCAGTGCACCCTCACTTTGGGTTGCGGTGAAGCGGTAGCCTGCCCCACGCACCGTCTCGATGAGGCGGTCGTGGCCACTCACGGTGAGTGCCTGGCGCAGGCGACGAATGTGCACATCCACGGTGCGTTCTTCCACAAACACATGGTCGCCCCACACTTGGTCGAGGAGTTGGGTGCGGCTGTGTACGCGCTCCGGGTGGGTCATGAAAAAATGCAGCAAGCGGAATTCTGTGGGGCCCATGTCGATGATCTTGTCGTGGCCCATGATGCGGTGGGTCACCGGGTCCAGTTTCAGGCCGTGCACTTCAACGATGTCATCGGTCAGCTGCGGGGCGCGGCGGCGCAGTACTGCCTTGATGCGGGCCAGCAACTCTTTGGGTGAGAAGGGTTTGGTGATGTAGTCGTCAGCACCAGCCTCCAAGCCATCCACTTTGTCTTGCTCTTCAGTGCGAGCAGTCAACATGATGACCGGCACGTGGCGTGTACGTTCCTGGGCGCGAAGCTCATGGGCAAATTGAATGCCCGTTTTGCCAGGCAACATCCAGTCCAGCAACACCAGGTCGGGCAGTTCGGCGGTGATCAGTGTTTTGGCCTGGTCAGCGTCGCTGGCGCGGAGCACTTTGTGTCCCGCAAAGCTTAAATTAACCGACACCAGTTCGGCGATTGCGGGTTCGTCCTCGACCACCAGGATTGTGCTTGACATGTTCTACTTCTCCACAGGCTTATATATTGTTTAACGTCGACTAAAGTAGTGCATTTACATGACAGTAATATGACACTTGGGTGAATGGTCATCAATCCCCGCGGAGTCCACGGCGCTTCGGCGCAGGCCCATGGCTTGAGATACACTTGTGGTTTGCGCGATTTTAGGCATTTGCAGCATGGAAACCAGCAACAATCCCATCCCCACCCGCATTGTGGTGCATCAACAGTCCAAGGTGCTCGAAGTCGAGTTTGACTCTGGGGCGCTGTTCAAGCTGCCCTTTGAGCTGCTGCGGGTGTATTCGCCATCCGCCGAGGTGCGCGGCCATGGTCCTGGTCAGGAAACCTTGCAGGTGGGCAAGCGCGAAGTGTCCATCGTTAACCTGGAGCCCGTCGGCATGTACGCCGTCAAGCCGACATTTTCAGATGGTCACGACTCCGGTTTGTTTTCGTGGCCCTATCTGCTGTGGTTGGGCGAAAACCAGTCCGGTCTGTGGAACGACTACCTTGAACGTTTGAAAGCTGCGGGTGGCAGCCGTGAGCCGGATGCACCCGAGAACATCCCCTTGCAGCAAAAAAAGGGTGGCGCTTGCGCCAGCCACTGAACCACGCCGATTGATCTGACGACAGCATGAACAACAAAACAACCGATTTCGGGTTCGAGACCGTGCCCGAAGAGCTGAAGGCCAAGAAAGTGGCCGAAGTGTTTGACTCCGTGGCCACCAAGTACGACGTCATGAATGACCTCATGTCAGGTGGCATGCATCGCCTCTGGAAAGCCAGCACCGTGCGCGCAGCCGCAGTGCGCCCCGGCATGAAGGTGCTCGACATTGCGGGCGGCACGGGCGACCTCAGCAAGGCATTTCTGGACAAGGTTGGGCCGCGCGGTGAGGTCTGGCTCACCGACATCAATGAAAGCATGCTGCGCGTGGGGCGCAACCGCATGATAGACCACGGTTACCTGCCCAAAATGGCACTGTGTGATGCAGAAAAACTTCCGTTTCCCACCGACTATTTTGATGTGGTCACCGTGGCATTTGGTTTGCGCAACATGACCCACAAAGACGTGGCCCTGGCTGAAATGCGCCGCGTCATCAAGCCGGGTGGCAAAGTGCTGGTGCTGGAGTTCTCCAAGGTCAATCCACTGCTGGCCCCGGCCTACGATGTGTATTCATTCCAGGTGCTGCCCCGCATGGGCCAGTTGATTGCCCAAGACAGCAAGAGCTATCAATACCTGGCAGAGAGCATCCGAATGCATCCAGACCAGGAAACACTAAAACAGATCATGCTCGACAGCGGATTTGATCAGGTGAAGTACACCAATTTCACCGCGGGCGTGGTGGCTTTGCATCAGGGAACAAAATTCGCCTGAATTGGGTCTTAGTCCCAAACCACCCAAAAACCCCAATGCAT
>DASUEC010000232.1:0-10209 GCA_036275255.1 Limnobacter sp.
GCCAGCCTGTACAAGACATTCGGTCGATGTAATTCTCATGATGAATATTTAACAGGTGAAACCCCTATTTGACATTGATGCGCTCGAATGAAAGAATGAACGTTCATTCAGTTTTTTGGTCCCACCAAAATTCAGCAGCAAATCCATCAGAGGTCATTCACCATGAGAAGCAAAGCAACACCGGCGCTCGGTTTTAGCGCTTTGGTGGCCTTGGGCAGCCTTGCCCTGTCAGCCTGCGGCAAACAGGACGGGGCCAACGCCGCACCCGCCCCTCAAGCCCCCAAGGTGGTGGTGGTCGATGTAAAAACGCAAACCGTGCCCCTGTATGCCGAACTGCCAGGCCGCACGGCCCCCTATCTGATCGCCGAAGTGCGACCGCAAGTCAGTGGAATTGTCAAAAGCCGTTTGTTCACTGAAGGAACAACCGTGAAGGCTGGCATGTCGCTCTACCAGATTGACGCCGCCACCTACCAGGCAGAACACGCCAGCGCCAAAGCAGCGCTCGACAAGGCCCAAGCCAACCTGACCAGCGCAGAATTCCGCAACACGCGTTTTCAGGAACTGGCCAAACTCAACGCGGTGAGCCAGCAGGAACGCGACGATGCATATTCAACCCTGAAGCAGGCACAGGCCGAGGTGGCCAGCGCCAAGGCTGCACTCCAACGCGCCAGCATCAACCTGAACTACACCAAGGTAACTGCACCCATCAGCGGTCGAATCGGCCGCTCAAGCATCACCGCGGGCGCGCTGGTGCAGCAAGGGCAAACGCAGGCGCTGGCAACCATCCAGCAATTGGACCCCATCTATGTGGACCTCACACAATCCACCTCGGAGCTGATGGCGCTGAAAGACGATCTGGCCAGTGGAGCCATCCGAAGTGCCGGCAAAAATGCAGCACGCGTCAAACTCAAACTTGAAAACGGCGACGAGTATCAACACGAAGGCAAACTTCAGTTCTCGGAAGTGACCGTGGATCAAGAAACAGGCTCCGTCACCTTGCGCGCCGTGTTTCCAAACCCCGATCTGAAGCTGCTTCCAGGCATGTACGTGCGTGCCGCTCTGGAGGAAGGCGTGCGGGAGGATGGCATTTTGGTGCCACAAAAAGGCATTGTGCGAGATGCCACTGGCGCGCCCTCGGCGCTGGTGGTCAACCGCGATAACAAGGTAGAACGCAAGGCTGTAAAAACCGCCAGGGCCATCGGCAACCAGTGGCTGATTGCTGAAGGCTTGCAGGCAGGCGACCGCGTGATTGTGGAGGGCATCCAGAAAGTGCGCCCCGGCCAGCAAGTGGAGCCCACCACCGCCACGCAGGAGTAAGCCATGTCGCGTTTTTTTATTGATCGCCCCATTTTTGCATGGGTGATTGCCATTGTGATCATGCTGGCGGGTGCACTGGCCATTTTCAATCTTCCGATTGCGCAATACCCCGCCATTGCCCCGCCTGCGGTCACCATTCAGGCGACCTACCCCGGTGCCTCTGCTGAAACAGTACAAGACTCTGTTACCCAAGTCATTGAGCAGCGCATGACCGGGCTGGACGGTTTTCGGTACTTGAAATCCACCAGCGATTCCAGCGGGCGCTTGCGCATTGAACTCACCTTTGAGCCAGGCACCAACCCGGACATTGCCCAGGTTCAGGTGCAAAACAAACTCAGCCTGGCCACGCCACTGCTGCCCGATGCCGTACAACGGCAGGGCATTCAGGTGACCAAAAGTTCGGCTGGCTTTTTGCTGGTGATTGCCTTCACCGCCGTGGACGGAAAATACACCTCCACCGAGCTGGCCGACTTCATCACCACCAATGTGCAAGACACCATGAGCCGGGTCAACGGCGTGGGCGAGGTGCAGGTGTTTGGCAGCCCGTATGCCATGCGCATTTGGCTGAACCCGGACAAGATGAACCAGTTCAGCATCACGCCCGCCGACATTCGGGCTGCGGTGAATGCGCAAAACGCACAAATTTCTGCAGGCGAACTGGGGGCAGCCCCGGCGGTGAAAGGCCAGTCCCTCACCGCCACCATTTCGGCACAAAGCCTGCTGGAGACCCCGGCCGAGTTTGAGCAGATCATCCTGAAAACCACCACGGATGGCGCCACCGTGCGCCTCAAAGACGTGGCACGCATTGATTACGGCAGTGAGAACTACAACATCCTGCCGCGCTGGAACGGCCGCAATGCCTCCGGCATCGGCATTCGGCTTGCCTCCGGTGCAAATGCACTGGACACGGCCGAAGCGGTGGTGGCCGAGATGAAACGCATCACGCCACTCATTCCCGAAGGCATGGAATGGGACGTGGCCTATGACACCACACCCTTTGTCAAAATTTCCATCGAGGGTGTGGTTAAAACCCTGATTGAGGCCATCATCCTGGTGTTTCTGGTGATGTACCTGTTTCTGCAAAACTTCCGCGCTACGCTCATCCCGACGATCGCTGTGCCGGTGGTGCTGCTTGGCACATTTGCGGTGCTGTCTGCATTCGGATTTTCGATTAACACACTCACCATGTTTGCCATGGTGCTGGCCATTGGCCTGCTGGTGGACGACGCCATCGTGGTGGTTGAAAACGTGGAGCGTGTGATGGCCGAAGAAGGCCTCTCACCTTTGGAGGCCACCCGCAAATCCATGGACCAGATCACGGGCGCCTTGGTGGGCATTGGCCTGGTGCTGTCGGCGGTGTTTGTGCCCATGGCGTTTTTCCCGGGCTCTGCAGGCGTGATCTACAAGCAGTTTTCGATCACGATTGTGTCGGCCATGGCCTTGTCGGTGCTGGTGGCGCTGGTGTTGACACCAGCCCTCTGCGCCACCATGCTCAAGCCCGTTGAGCCCGGGCATTCCCACGAGAAAAAGGGATTCTTTGGCTGGTTCAATCGAAAATTTGATGCAAGCAATGCCCGTTACCAAGGCATGGTGGGCCGCATGCTGCACAAGTCGGGCCGCTACCTGGTGATCTATGGTGCCTTGGTCGGTGTCATGGCTTTCATGTTCACGCGCCTGCCCACTTCTTTCCTGCCAGACGAAGACCAAGGTGTGTTCTTCACGCAAGTGCAATTGCCTGCCGGGGCCACCCAAGAACAGACGCTGGCGGTGCTGGCCAAGATGGAAGATTACTTCCTCAACGAAGAAGGCCACAATGTGAAGTCACTCTTCACGGTGGCGGGTTTCAGCTTTTCCGGCACCGGCCAAAACTCTGGCATCGGCTTTGTGCGCCTGCGGGACTGGAGCGAGCGCCCCGGCAAGGAAAACTCCGCACAAGCGGTGGTGCAACGCGCCTCCAAGGTGTTTGCAGGTTGGCCAGAGGCCCAGGCCTTCGCCTTTGCCCCACCCGCCATTCGGGAGCTTGGCAACGCCCTGGGCTTTAGCATGTTTATCCAGGACCGCACCGGCTTGGGCCGCGAGGCCCTGTTGCAGGCCCGCAATGAGATGATTGCCAAGGCGAATCAAAACCCGGTGCTCACGGGTGTGCGCCCCAACGCACCGGCCGACGTGTATGAGTACCGGCTGGACATTGACAACGCCAAGGCAGGTGCCTTGGGTGTCACCGTGGCTTCCATCAGCGACACACTCACCTCGGCTTGGGGCGGCAGCTACATCAACGACTTTTTGGACCGTGGGCGGGTGAAGCGGGTGTTCATGCAAGCCGATGCACCTTACCGCATGCTGCCCGAAGACCTCAACCGCTGGTATGTGCGCAACAACCAGGGCACCATGGTGCCGTTTTCAAATTTTGCCAGTGCCCAGTGGTCCATGGCCTCACCACGACTTGAACGCTACAACGGTGTGCCTGCGGTTGAAATACAGGGGCAGGCCGCCCCCGGCATGAGCTCTGGCGATGCCATGCTGGCCATGGAAAAACTGGCCGAGGAATTGCCCGCAGGCATGGGCATTGAATGGACCGGGCTGTCTTATGAAGAGCGGCAATCTGGCTCGCAAGCGCCCCTGCTGTATGCCCTGTCTCTGCTGGTGGTTTTCCTGTGCCTGGCGGCGCTTTACGAAAGTTGGTCCATTCCATTTGCCGTGATGCTGATTGTGCCCTTGGGTGTGGTGGGTGCCTTGCTGGCCGCCGACGGCCGAGGCTTGGCCAACGATGTGTACTTCCAGGTGGCCCTGCTCACCACGGTGGGCCTGTCTGCCAAAAACGCCATTCTCATTGTGGAGTTTGCCAAAGAGCAGTTTGAACAGGGCAAAGACCTCATTCAGGCCACACTGGACGCGGTTCGCATGCGCCTGCGCCCCATCCTGATGACGTCGCTGGCTTTTGGCCTGGGTGTGGTGCCCCTGGCCATTGCAACAGGCGCGGGCTCGGGCAGCCAAAACGCCATTGGCACCGGCGTGTTGGGCGGCACCATCTCGGCCACGGTGCTGGGCATTTTCTTCGTGCCTTTGTTTTTTGTGGTGGTCAACCGCATGTTTGGCAAACAAGTGGGCTCACACAAGGCACCGGGAGATAAATCATGACAGCACCCGACGGAGCAAGAAAGCTCAGCCACAAGGCGGAAGTGCGCAGGCAACAAATTCTGGATGCCGCTGCATTGTGCTTTCGCAAGAGCGGATTCCACGGCGCCAGCATGGCCGACATTGCCAAAAGCTTCGGCATGAGCGCAGGCCACATCTACAACTACTTTGAGAGCAAAGAGGCCATCATCGAGGCCATGGTCAAACGCGACCTGGAAGACACCCTGCAACGCATCGCCGCCATCAAAGAGCAGCAAGACATTTTGAGTGCCATGCTGGCCACGGTGGATGAAGGGGTGCGGCGGCGGGTTGCACAAAGCCAGCTGGACGCCGAGATTGTGGCCGAAGCCTCGCGCAATCCCAAAGTGGCCGAGGTGGTGCGCCACACAGATGCCGTGATTCGCCAAGAGGTGGCCCAACTCATACAGAGCGCCATGCCAACCCTGGCTGGGCAATGCCCGCATCGGCTTGCCGCCAAAACCACCATCCTCATGTCACTGTTTGAGGGCTTGATGATTCGCGCCATTCGCAACCCAGGCATGCAACAGGCAGAGCTTGGGCCGGTGCTCAAAAAGGTGATCGAGCAAATGCTTCAGAGCTGACCCAGCACATTCCAGACCACGTTGGGTCATGCCTTGGGCGGGGCTTTGGGCTCCGCCTTTTTTATGGCAAGCGCACCCGGCGGATGCGCGCGCTCAATCAGCCAAACCTTCCAGGATTGGACAGTCTGGCCGGGCATCGCCCTTGCAACAGTGTACGAGTCGCTCAAGTTCAGCCTTCATGGCATTGAGCTCCACAATTTTTGAGTTCAGTGCATCCAGATGCGCTTGGGCCAGCTTTTTAACTTCACGACTGGGGCGGTTTTTGTCTTGCCACAAAGTCAGCAATTCGTGGATGTGCGCCAATGAAAATCCCAGGTCCCTCGCATGGCGAATAAAACGCAGCACATGCAGGTCGCGCTGGTTGTACAGGCGGTAACCGGCGTCTGTTCGATTGGCTTGAGGCAAGAGCCCCACTTGCTCGTAGTGGCGAATCATTTTGGCGGTGATGCCGGATTCAACCGCCGCTTCACCAATGGTTAGCCACGCCTTGTTGGGTTTGTCTGGATGCATGTTCAGGACTCCATGGGCCGGGGTTTTGTGGATGCTGGTTTCCATCGCGTCAGCAACAAGGCGTTGCCGACCACGCTCACCGAACTCAGGGCCATGGCCGCCCCGGCAAGCACAGGGTTCAGCATGCCCATGGCTGCCAAAGGAATGCCCACGGCGTTATAAACAAAGGCCCAAAAAAGGTTCTGTTTGATTTTGGCGTAGGTGAGGCGAGATACATGAATCGTTTGTGCCACCAAGGCGGGGTCGGGGCGCATCAGCGTGATGTCGGCTGCATGCATGGCCACTTCCGTGCCGCTCGACATGGCAAAACTCACATCAGCCGCTGCCAGTGCAGGGGCATCGTTGATGCCGTCGCCCACCATGGCCACCACGCTCCCCTGCCGACGATAATGCGCCACTGCTTCACTTTTTTGATGTGGCAGCTGCTCTGCCTGCACATCTGAAATACCCAGAACCCGAGCCACCCCCTGTGCACTGGCACGTGAATCGCCAGTGAGCAACACGGTGTGGACACGCAGCGCATGAAGACTTTGCAGCGAAGGCTTTGCACTGGGCTTCAAGGCATCCCCAAAGGCCAGGGCACCAAGCAAGGCCACTTGCCCATCGGCTTGCTCTGCCACCCAGGCATGGGTTGGCGACTCTTCGGGAAGTGCATGGCTGAGCGTGGCCAAGGCCGTCTCGGGCACGCCGAGTTCGCGCAACCAGCGTGCAGTTCCCACATACACACGGCGACCTTGGACCACACCGCTCACACCACGGCCTGCTTGGTCTTGCAGTTGTGAGGCCACCTGCCACTGCACCCCCTTGGACTGCGCGTGAGCCAACACGGCGGCTGCCAGCGGGTGTGCGCTGCCTGCTTCCACAGAAGCGGCCTTGGCCAACAGCTCATTCAAACCCGCTTGCTTGAATGGCACCACAGCGGCCACGGAAGGTTTGCCCTCGGTGAGGGTACCTGTTTTGTCAAACACCACGGTGTTGACTCGGTGCGCCAACTCCAAAGCTTGTGCATCTTTGATCAAAATACCATGCCGTGCAGCCACCCCCGTGCCTGCCATGATGGCAGTCGGCGTGGCCAACCCCAAGGCACATGGGCAGGCAATCACCAACACGGCCACCGCGTTGATAATCGCCAATTCCATGTTGCCCGCCTCAACCCACACCGACCAATACAACAATGTGAGTGCGGCAATCACCAGCACCAGGGGCACAAACACTGCGCTCACCTTGTCCACCAGCTTCTGGATATGGGGCTTGGCGGCTTGCGCATCTTCGACCAGGCGAATGATCTTTGCCAAGGTGGTCTCGGTGCCCACGGCGCTCACTTCAATCACCAAGCGGCCATCCAGGTTCACAGCGCCCCCGGTCACCTTGCTGCCAGGGCCTTTCTCAACAGCCCGGCTTTCACCAGTGATCAAAGCTTCATCCACATGGGCGTCACCTTGCAGCACGTGCCCATCCAGCGGAATCCGCTCGCCAGGCCTAACCACCAACTGCATGCCCACAGCCACACTGCCCATGGGTACACTGCGCTCCTGCCCCATGTGAAGCACGGTGGCGGTGTCGGGCCGCAAAGCCTGCAAAGCCGCAATGGCCGCCGTGGTTTGGCGTTTTGCACGCGCCTCCAGCCATTTGCCCAACATCACCAGGGTAATGACGGCGGCAGACGCCTCGAAATACAAATGCGGATTGCCCTCTCCCAGCATGTAAGCTGACAAGCCGAACGCCGCCGAGGTGCCAATGGCCACCAGCAAATCCATGTTGCCGGTTCGGTTTTGAATGGCCTTGAGTGCGCCCCGGTAAAAACGCGCCCCCAACCAGAACTGCACCGGGCTGGCCAACAACAATTGAACCCAGCCAGGCAGCATGAGGTGTTTGCCAAACAACATGCCTACCATGGGTAAGACCAAGGGCAAGGTGAGCAATGCACCCCACAGCACCAGCCAGCCCTCATGCTCAACCGGGGTGGCCCGGGCGTTGGAAGGCGAGGAAGTGACTGAGCCTGCGGTCCGCGCAGGCTCAATGACTGAGGCGTCATAGCCCGCTTTTTCAACGGCCAGCAAAGCATCCTGCAGCCGCTCTGGCGTGCTCAATTCAATGCGGGCTTTTTCAGTGGCCAGATTCACCGAGGCGCTGACCACCCCCGGGGTGGACAACAGTGCCTTTTCTACGGCATTTGAACATGAGGCACAGCTCATGCCGCCCACGGCGATGTCGATGGTGTTGAAAAGGGGTGAGCTCATGCATACTCTCCACAAGGCGATGGGCGCATTGTCAACCTTGACATGATGTTAAAGTCAAGGCCTTGACCTTACCATCATTGGAAGCCTGATCATGGCAAGGCGTCAAAAACACAGGAAATCGCACATGATCACACTGCATGTTGAAAAAATGAAATGTGGCGGATGCGCCGCCAACGTAAAACAGGCGATCTTGAACAAAGACCCGCAAGCCGAGGTTGAAACAGACCTGGGGCAAAAAAAAGTCAGCGTTGAGTCTAGTCTGGATGGCCAGACCCTGGCCGATCTCATCAGCCAGGCCGGTTACCCTGCATCGCTGTAGGCCTGGCCCCAGTAGTTGTAGGTGAACGCTCTGGGACCTGGCACATACATGGTCTCAATCTCGTCAAGTGCAAATCCGCCCGCTTTGAGTAAGGCTCGAATGTCGCGGTTTAAATGGCACCCTCCGGCCAGCTTGCCCCACACAGGCTGCAAGCGGTTTTGCATGTTGCGCACGTTTGCATCGGGCGCCAGCCCATGCTCACAAAACAACAACTTACCGCCTGGCTTCAGCACACGCCGCATTTCTTGCAAGGCCTGAACGGGTTGGGGAATGGTGCACAAGGTGTAGGTCATCACAATGGTGTCGATGCTTGCATCGGGCAAAGGGATTTTTTCTGCTGGCAGGCCCACCAAATCCACACTCAGGCCAGTTTGCGCAATCCGCCTTCTTGCCAAGCGATGCATCTGCATGGCTGGGTCCAGGCCAATGAGTTTTTGCACCTTCGCGGCGTCGTAGTGGCGCATGTTCAAGCCGGTGCCAATGCCGATCTCCAACACCTGGCCAGTCGCTTTGGGCACCACCTTCTGGCGTTGGCGGTTGATGGCTTTCATGCCGCATGCAAAATCCAGCAAAGTGGGCAGCACATGGCGGTCGTACAATTCGGCGAGTTTGCTCAAAAGATCATCCTGTTGTTGGTCGTGCACAAGCTAGAGTTGCACCCGTGTGCCAAGCTCTACCACAGCATTGTCTGGCAACTTGAAAAACGCCACAACACCCCCCGCGTTGCGCACCATGGTGGCAAACAAATGCTCGCGCCAACACATCATGCCCGCACCCGGGGTGGGCACCACCGTCTCCCGGCTTAAAAAGTAACTCACTTCATTCAAATCCACATGCAGCTCCGGGTGTTGCAGGGTCTGCAGGGCCAAAGGCACATCGGGGCTCTCTGTGAACCCATAGTGCAATGTGACTTTCCAGAAATTCCGGCCAAAGTATTCCACCCGGGCCCTTTCATCGGGCCGAACCACAGGCACCTCGTCAAAGTGCACATGCAGAATGATGTTTTTTTCGTGCAGCACCTGGTTGTGCTTCATGTTATGCAACAAAGCTTGTGGCACGGTGTCCGGGTTGGCCACTGCATACACAGCGGTGCGTGTCGAGCGTGCCAGGTCTGCCGGGCTTAAAAACTGAAGGAATTCATTCAAAGCCATGCCATCGCGATGAATGCTTTCGACCAACAGCGCCCGCCCCCTTGCCCAAGTGCTCATGATGACAAACAGCACAAGGCCCAAGGCCAGCGGAAACCAGCCACCATCGAACAACTTGACCACACACCCCAAGAACAGAAACACGTCGATGCTCAGAAAAAACAAAGTAGAGCCCACTGACAACCACAAAGGCAAGCGCCACGCCGCGCGCACCACAAAAAAGGTCAATGTGGTGGTGATCACCATGGTCAATGTCACTGCAATGCCATACGCTCCGGCCAAAGCCGAGGAACTCTGAAAGCCCAGCACAGCGAGCAGCACGCCCCCCAGCAACAGCCAGTTGACCGCAGGCATGTAAATTTGCCCTGCCTCATTGGCTGAGGTGTACACAATGCGCATGCGAGGCAAGTAGCCCAGCAGAATGGCCTGCTTGGTGAGCGAATAGGCGCCAGAAATAACCGCCTGAGAGGCAATGATGGCGGCCATGGTTGCAAGCAACAAAGCGGGGATCAACAAAGGCTCTGGGAACATGCGGTAAAAAGGGTTCTCAAGCGCACCGGGATCGCGCATGAGCAGGGCACCCTGCCCAAGGTATTGCAGCGCCAGGCTGGGCAGCACCAGCAGGGTCCACGCCAGTTGAATGGGTTTGCGGCCAAAGTGGCCCATGTCTGCATACAAAGCCTCTGCACCCGTGATGGCCAGCACGATGGCCCCCACGACGACCAGCACCAATGGCCCACGCTCCCACAAAAACTGCGCTGCACGCACTGGGTTGAGTGCAGCCAGGATGGCGGGCTGCTCCAGCACCTGCAAAACACCAGTGATGCCCAGCACCAAAAACCAGATCAGAATCACGGGGCCAAAAAACCGCCCCACCGTGGCGGTGCCCCACCGCTGCACCAAAAAAAGCCCGGTGAGAATCACCATGGCCACGGGGA
>DASUEC010000233.1:0-2924 GCA_036275255.1 Limnobacter sp.
TTGGCGAAGCTGTTCCAGCTCGAGCTCATTGGCACGTCGCAGGGTGACATCCTGCACCACACCCTCCAAAGAGAGCAGATCGCCGCCCTTGGCGAGCACTGGGCTGTTAAAGCCAGCCACAGTGACCGGGCCCAAGCCTCCGCGGCCAGCGTGGCTTAACTCATAACTGCTGATGGTTCGGTTCGACAAAGCTTGGGAGAGGGCTTTGGGAAAGTCTTGCGTGGGGTAAAACGCATTGGCCAGCATGACAAGATTGTCGCCCAGGTTCAAATCGGGCATGCCCAACATGCGGGGCAAAGAGGGGCTCATGTACGTGAGGTGTCCACCTGCACCCAGGCTGTAAAAGGCGAACTGGCCCTGAAGCGCATTCACGAGGCTGGCATACCGGCCGTGGCTGGCTTGCAAAGCCACATTCCGCCGACCCAACTCTTGCCTTTGGCGTGCCATCGACCCGATCACCAAAAACAGGGTGATGTCGATGATGGTGCCGGCCACCAATATCCATCTCGGTGTGTTGCTGTGCACCTCTTGATCAAACACCGGCGTGCTCTTGAATCGGGCCGTCCACACCCGGCCCGGCAATTGAATCGGCACGGTCGCCTCATGGCCATGGCCGGCCTCTCCAGCCTTGCCAAGGCCCGGCGAGGCCGCGTTGCTGGACCGGTAAACCAGGCTGTCCAAATCCAGGCTCGGGTCGTCGTAGAGTTCAAACGCCAATGGAATGTTTTCCTGACCGAGCACATTGCGCATCAAATCCCTGGCGCGAAACGGGCTGTAAACAAACCCGATCATCGCCTTTCTGCGCTGTGCTGAACTGCCAAGCGGCATGTCGGGTGCATACACCGGCAAGTACATCAAAAAGCCGCGTTGTGTGTCTTTGTTGCCCTCTTGCCGCAATTGAACCAACCCCGACAGCACAGGCCGCCCGGTGTCCATGGCTTCGTCCATGGCCTTTTGACGCACAGTTTCGGCGTACATGTCAAAGCCAAACGCCCGCTGATTGCGGGCATCAAAAGGCTCAATCATCTCGATGGGAAAATGCACCGGGCGTTCGCCACGGGGCGTGACCTGGTAGCCCGGGTACCCTTCAGACCTGACTGAGGCCTCATGCCTGGCCAGATCGGCCTGGTCCACGCGCCGTGCAAAAGCAAAGCCCTGCAAACCAGGCAAAACCGTGTTCAGGGACAGCCCTTCCACATAGGTTTTCCAGGCAAGCCGATCAAAATCCGGATCCGCGTTGATAAAAGCAACCCCACCGCGAAGGGCTTGCGCATACTCCTCCATGCGGATCTGTATGCGTGCCCGGGCCTCGCGCACCTCAAAATCAAACCGCTCGGATGCCCGCCTTTCAATGGCCTGGGAGGCCATGTACCAGCCCAGCACCGTAATCACCAGCGAAACCGCCAGCACCAACCAGGCTGTTACCTCGCCATGAAACACACTGGCGAAAGTACGACCCTGCTGCGCGCTTTGCAATTCAGATTTTGAGGACATGTACTGGGGGCTGCATAAAAAATGTGACCTGGATTATCGCGACAAGAGGTCACACACTGAGCGACGGTTCATCAAAATGTAACGGTTTCCCAAGCCTGGTGCACTGAAAGTTGCACTTTGTCACGTTGTGCCAGCGCCTGCAGCACGGGCAGGGCTTTTGAAAAATCGTCCATGAGTCTAGGCATGGGCACCAGCGACTCGCGCTGGCCGACCGAAAAAACCGGTTTGGTAAAATCATCCCAATGAATCAAATGCACCCGTGTGGCCCGTGTTTGAGTCACCATTTCATGCCAGTACCCTTCAATGTAGGCCTTGCCCAAACGCCCCAGCCCACCCACGCCAAGGTAGACCACCGGCACCCGGAGGTCCTTGTTCTCACCCTCAATGTAACCAGCGCTGGGCTGAATCAGGGCCATGGGCTGATCGCCCAACATGGCGTGGCGAACCACAAAACTGTAGCTGACGCCCTCTTTGAAACGCAGTGCATGTGCGGGCAAACGCAGGGGCGTGTGGTTAAAGCCCCCGGTGAAGCCGGTGGGTGCGTGGCGAGACTGTCGCAACATCACCTCAAAATCACCAAAGCGGGCCACACCGGCCTGCTTCACCACCTCCATCTGGATCGCCGGCAGGCCCTGGCCTTGTGCGATCTGCCAGGTGGACTCGGATCCATGAACACGCCCACCGTACCGCTTGGCCAAGTAAGGTGCATCCATGGCATGGTCATAGTGGGAATGGGCCACCACAATGCCGGCAAGCCGGTGCGGCACACGCAAGGCATCCAGTGCGTGCTGCAAGGTGGCGTCCACCAGGGATTCATTCACATCCAGCGCGGTGAAAGCCACAGAGGGCAAGGCTTGCCTGGACAAAAAACCATCCACCAACCAAGTGGTCCGACCATCTGTCCAGACCATGGTCGAGGTGCCCAAGAACAAACTGCGCACACCCGCGTTGGGGTTCGATGCGCCCACCGCAGGCGCCTCCAGCGACGGCCGACTCAAGGCCAGGCTAACCAGGGCCAGGGCTGCCAGCGCCAGCGCAAAGCCTGTGGCTCGAATCATCCAGACCCAGCGAAGCGCCGCCATGCTGGCTTAATCCAGAAAAAAGTCACGCTGAATTTTCTGGCTGCCGGGCACGGTTGCGTAATGTTCAAAATCCGTCACCCCTTGCCCGCGCAACACAGCCTCATCAATATAAAACTGGCCTGTATTTTCCTGCGGGCCCACCGGGCGGGCCAGCAGCACAGCCGCTGCATCGGCCATGATTTGCGGGGTTCTGCAATGCGCCGGCTGCACACCGGGAATCATCTGCATGGCAGCGGTATAAATCGCGGTTTGCGGCCACAAGGCGTTCACTGCAATGCCCATTGGTCTGAACTCCCGTGCGTGCCCCAGAACGCACATGCTCATGCCGTACTTGGCCATGGTGTAGGC
>DASUEC010000234.1:0-21313 GCA_036275255.1 Limnobacter sp.
GCTTTGCATTGTTGGCGGAGCATTTTTTTGACAACGGCTCATCGCTCACGGCCAATTACAGCCAAACCCGAGTGGACAAGACGCTGTTCGACTCCAGCCCCCGCAATGCGTTTCCCAACCAGCGCGTGGTGGATTCCAATGGGGATGTGGTGATTCGTGCCTCCCAACAGGGCGGTGAGGGTGAAAGTGACAGCCTGGTGCTGAAGTATCAGTGGGAGAAACAGGGTGGCACCTGGTTTGGTCAAAACATCACACACAAGTTTTTGCTGCAGGGCGATTATGAACGCATCGTGAACAACACACATTCAGCCTCAGGCACCGACATCACCTACAACGTGAACACAGGGAGATACACCATTCCCGCCGGTGGCGTGAGTGTCGGGCCATTCAGCACAGGTGGCAGCAGCGCCAGGCAGCAAGGCTTTGTATTCCAGGACCTCATCTCGATTGGCGAGCGATGGAACCTGCTGGCCGGGCTGCGCAGCACCGAGTTTGAGGATCGCCGTGCCAACGTGGACAGCGACGATGTATCCCCAAGGCTTGGCCTGGTCTACAAACTCAACGCAAGCACATCCCTCTATGGCAGCTGGGCTCGAGGTTTCACCCCCACCACGGCAACCGGCTTCAACCCGGCCACCGGCAATGGCATTGGAGGTGCTCCACTCAACCCGGAGACCACTGAACAAGTGGAACTGGGGATCAAGAATCTGTTTTTTGACAAAAAACTTGAATTGGTGAGTGCGGTGTTCGACCTGCGCAAAAAGGACGTTGCGGTGACCGACCCGGCTTCATTCGGCTTGCCAGCTGCCCAACAATGGTCTGCCAACCTGGGCGAGACGCGAACCCTGGGCTTTGACATTCAAGCGATTGGAAAAGTAAGCGATGAGCTCCGGCTGGTGGCAGGATACGCTTACCTGGACAACGCGCTGCTGTCGGTAGACCCAGCCTTCGCAGCCCAAGTGGGCAATTCACTGCCCGGAATCCCAGAACATTCCGGCAATCTGTTTGCAGTGTATGAATTCAAGCGTGGAGCATGGAAGGGATTCGGTCTTGGTGCCGGCGTCTTTGCCCAAACCGGTACATTTGTGTCCACACAGAACCGCGCAAGTTATGACGGCTGGGCGCAAATGGACGCGCTGGCGTATTACAAGGCCGACGACTGGAAAATCCAGCTCAACCTGAAAAACATCACCGACGAGGAGTACAACTTTGCACAGGCCGGCACCACCACGGATTCATTCGGGGCTGTGCGGGTTGGCACCAGCACACCACGAACGCTGAATGTAAGCCTGTCGTTGGAGTTTTAAGGCCAATCGAAGACAAGGTGGCCTGCGGGCCACATGTCTTCTGATAAACTTTTTTGATACTAATTCTCATTTGCGAAGATTTACCCAGTCCACACCGAACAGTCGCCAATGCAAACCATGCCAGCTCCCACCCTGAAACAGGCCTTAGCAGCACGAAGGCTGGGCAACATCACCACCCTGATTGCAGTGGTGGCCGCGCATGCATTGGGCCTGGTTTGGGCTGCCCGGCAATGGGCCGACCTTCCACCAACCATCACGCCGCCCAGTGTGACGGGTGTGCTGCTTGCACCAGAGCCAGAGCCTGCAGCACCTCCACCGCCACCTGCGCCGCCACCACCTGCGCCCAAACCACAACCCAAGCCGGCGCCGGTTCCCAAACCTGCGAGCAAGCCTGAGCCCACGCCCATGGCTGCCCCCAAGCCAGAGCCCGCGGCAGAGGCCAGCCCGGCGCCCGCTGCACCGCCCGCGCCGGTGGCTCCGGTGCAGCAAGCACGGCCTGCGCCAGAAGCGCCCGCGCCTGTGACCCCACCACGCACCGACGCAGCCCATTTGAACAACCCAGCCCCCCAATACCCAGCGCTCTCACGGCGCCTGGGCGAACAGGGCCGAGTGCTGCTGGATGTTTACATCCTGCCCGATGGCAGTGTGGGAGAGATCAAACTCAACAAATCCAGCGGCTTTGATCGACTGGACAATGCAGCACTGCAAGCCGTGAAAACCTGGAAATACGTGCCGGCCAAACGGGGCGACAAACCGATCCCCTACTGGTATGTGCAGCCGGTGTCTTTCGTGCTGAACAACTGAAAATTACACTTGACTACTCGATGAGGTTTTAATCATGGAAAACAATCCTTACGGCTTGGCCGCAATGTGGGCCCAGGGGGACTGGGTGATCAAAGGCGTTGCCGTCATGCTGTTGGTGATGTCTATCGCATCGTGGTATGTGATCATCACACGTGGCATTCGCCTCTACAGGCTTCGCAAAAACATGGGGGCAGTCGATCAGTTCTGGCACACCCACAGTTTTGCCGAAGGCTTGCAAGTGTTGGGCAAAGACACCGGCAACCCCTTCCACCACATGGCCATTGAAGGGCAAGCCGCAGTCAATCACCACGCCACCAACAAGGACGACCTGCATGGGCAAATCAACCTGGCTGACTGGTTGAGCGAAGCCTTGCGTGGCGCCATTGACGAAGCCGCAGAAAAACTCCAGTCCGGGCTTTCAATCCTGGCCTCGGTGGGTTCTACCGCCCCGTTTATTGGCCTGTTTGGCACGGTCTGGGGCATCTACCATGCCTTGGTGGGCATCGGTGTGTCAGGCCAGGCCAGCATCGACAAAGTGGCTGGCCCGGTGGGCGAGGCCCTCATCATGACTGCCTTCGGTCTGGCTGTGGCCATTCCGGCTGTGCTGGGTTACAACGCGCTGACACGGGCCAACAAGGGCTTGCTGGGCAAGCTCAGCCGGTTTGGTCGGCAGTTGCATGCCTACTTCCTCACGGGCTCACCCATGCAAAAAGACTCGGCTGTGCGCACAGTGAGCCTGCAAAAAAAGGGGGCGTGATCGATGTCTTTCAGCAATTATGACGATCAGCAGGAGATGAGCGAGATCAACATGACGCCCTTGGTGGACGTGATGTTGGTGCTCTTGATCATTTTCATCATCACCGTGCCGGTCATCACCCATTCCGTCAACGTCGACCTGCCACAGGCCAGCCAGCAACCCACCGAGGTCAAGCCAGACGTGGTGGTTTTGACCGTGGCCAGGGATGGAAGCCTGCAATGGAATGACGAAAAGCTGAGCTTTGAGAGCCTGGAACTGCGCCTGCAAGCGGCTGCACAACAAAGCAAACAACCCGAGTTACGCATTCAGGGGGATCGGCGCGTGGAGTATGAAAAAGTGGTTCAGGTGATGGCCGCAGCACAGCGCGCAGGCATCGAAAAGCTTGGCTTTGTGACCGAACCATCCAACTGACCCAGCCGCTCATGAGGCTCCTGAAGCATGCCGCATGCGCCTGCGATGATTCGCATGTGCGCTGCGGCATTTTTATTGTGGCATGCTTTCAACCGGGCAATTCAAATTCTATTTCGTATGACTGGTATCGCAATCACCCCCGGTTTCATGTCCCGCTCGGTCGGCCCGCTGCATCTCAATCTGGATCGCCAGCTTTATGGGGCCAGCCACGTGCTTCAATTCGAGCAAAGCGCAGCCTGCCAGCGTCTTGCCGCTTTTGTGCATCGCATGTTCACCGGCCAGGTGGTCAACCCCTCTGAAAACCGGGCCGCCGGGCACTGGTCATTGCGTGCAGCGGGCAATTTGCAAACCTACCCCATGCCAGTGCAATTGCAGATCCATGGCAGAGATGAGCTAGAACTGGCCCGCGCAGAGCAACTTCGCATGGAGCAATTCACCGAAGATGTGCGCAACGGCCGGTACACAACACCCGACAACGTGGCCTACACCCACGTGCTGCACCTGGGGATCGGCGGCTCCGACCTTGGGCCACGGCTGCTGGATGACGTGTTTTCCAAATTGCATTTGAATGCACAACCCACCTTGGGCATTCGGTTTGTGGCCAATGTGGACTATCACGAGATGCAAACGGCCCTGGCCGCACTCAACCCAAAAACAACCCTGGTGGTGATTGCAAGCAAATCCTTCTCAACCCGAGAGACCCTGCACAACGCGCAACACATTTTCAAGTGGCTGGACACCGCGGGTCCACAATACAGGCCCCAGGCGCTGGTCGCCGCGACCTGCAAGCCGGCCAAAGCCGCGGCGCTTGGCGTTGCGCCGCAACGCATCTTTGAGTTTTCCGAGACAGTGGGCGGGCGTTACTCGCTGTGGGGCCCCGTGTCGGTGGGTGTGCGCCTGGTGCATGGCAATGCTGTTTTCAATGAGTTGCTGGAAGGGGCAGCCTTGATGGATGCGCATGTTCTGCAAAGCCGCCCATCGCAGTGCCTGCCCGCCCTGCTTGCCATGAGCGACCTGTACAACCTGCAGCAAGGCATCGCCTCGCTCATGCTCAGCCCCTACGACTCCCGCCTGGGTATGCTGGTGCCCTATCTTCAACAACTGTGGATGGAATCGCTGGGCAAGGGCGTGAACAACGAGGGGGAATCACTGGGCACACCGCCCTGTCCCATTCTGTGGGGTGATGTGGGCACCAATGGGCAACATGCCTTTTTCCAGATGCTCCATCAATCCCGGGTGGCAAGTTCAGTTGAGCTGCTGGCCGTGATCGACCCCGATCACCAGGAGGCACACTCCCACCGCGTGCTGCTTTCCCATGCCTTGGCGCAAGCCGAAGCGTTTTCAGTCGGCAAACTGAACAGCCCCGCCGAGCTGGCCGACCCCCACATCAATTTCAGGTCCTGCCCAGGCCAACGCCCCGTGCAAATGCTCTTCATGGACAGCCTCACACCCTACTCCCTGGGTGCCTTGCTGGCCCTTTGGGAGCACCGCACCACAGCCCTCGCCGCCATGCAAAACGTCAACCCCTTCGACCAATGGGGAGTGGAACTGGGCAAAGGCATTGCCGAAAAACTGGAGCAGAGCCTGCCACCAGGCAACACACCGGCAGACAACCCGGTGTCTGCCCACCTCATCGCACAGTTTGTTGCCAAGCGCAAACGGTCATGACGCACTGGGCCTGGCAAGCCGTACCCTGCCCCCCCTGCACATTGGCCGAAAGCCCCCGCTTTGCCCATGGCCAGTGGGTGTGGGTGGACATTCAAGAACGCACACTTTACCGACTGCCTGGGGCCGCCTTGGCCGGTGACCCCCAAGCGCCACAGGCAACCCCCCTGCCCGACGAAATTGCCTGCGTGCTTCCCACCCCCAAGGCCGATGAATGGGTGCTGCTCGGCCGCAACGGCCTGTGGCACCTGCACAAAAACACCTGCACCCACGTGCAAGCACCGCCCTTTGACAGCAACACGCACCGCTACAACGACGGTCGCGCCGATTCACAGGGACGCGTGTGGATCTCCAGCCTGGTGGATGCACGCACACCCGCAAGCGCAGGGCTGTATTGCATCGCTCCAGGGCATGCAGTCCTGAAAGTGCCAGGCCTGATTGTGGGCAACGGACTCGCCTTTTCGCCGTCGGGTCACACAGCGTTTTTGAGCGACACACGGCACAAAACCATCTGGCGATGCCACTACAACCCACTCACCGGCGAATTGGGCGAAAGGCAAGCCGTCAAGCACTACAGCGACGGCAACGCCCGACCAGACGGGGCATGCTTCAGTGCAGACGGCAGTTACTGGGTGGCCGTGCTGGAAGGTTACCGGCTGGACCGGTTTTCCGAAGACGGTGAGTTCATCGAAAGTGTGCCTGTGCCCTTGGCCAAGCCCACCATGCCTTGCTTCGGTGGCCCGGGTTTAAACACCCTCTTGGTGACGGGCGCGCGCCCCAGTGCAGAACATCCAAACCAGCCTGGCTTCGAAGACGCCAGCCTTGTTGCATGCCAAACGCCCTACACCGGGTGGCCGGAGGCGCATGCACACCCGGTCTGGCCGGCTCACTTGCTGTAACGGCTTTCAATCAGGTTTTTTTTCAGGCGGGCCATGCTTTTTTGCACGCCATCGCCCAAGCCGATGGCCACCTGCGTGGCCAGAACATCCACAATGCAGAGGTGCAGAAGCCGCGACACCATGGGGCTGTACTGTTCATAGGTTTCACCATGGTCGGCGGGTATGTGCACATCCACCGCCGCAGCCAAGGGCGAACCTGAAGCCGTGATGGCCATGCAAACCGCGCCAGCCTGGTGTGCAATCCGGTTGGCATCGAGCAAATCCTGGCTTCGACCAGAGTTGGAAATGGTCAACACACAATCGCGCTTGTTCAGCAAACTGGCCGACATGATCTGAAGGTGGCCATCGGAATAGGCATGCGCATCGCATCCCATCCGGAAAAACTTGTGCTCGGCGTCCTGCGCCACAAAACCGGAATTGCCCACACCGTAAATGGCCAATCGCCCGCCCCTGGACAGGGTTTTGAGCAGGGCCCCTGCCGCCTTGTCGATGGGTTTGGCTGGTGCTGTGTTGCGAAAACTGGTCAAGGTGTAAATGGCGTTGTCCAGCACCTTGTGCATCAAGGTGGCAACGCTGTCGCTCGACTGGACGGTTTGGTGAACAAAAGGCACGCCTTCGGTGATGCTGGCTGCGAGTTTGAGTTTGAAATCACTCAAACCCGCATACCCCAAAGACCGGCAAAAACGCACCACCGAGGGGCCGCTCACACCGGCGAGCCGGGCCAGTTCACTGACGGGCAAGGTTTGAAAGCTGGCAGGGTCTTTAAGCACCAGCCTTGCCACCGCCTGCTCTGCGCCTGAAAACTGGTCCAACTCTTTTCGAATACGATCCAGCAAACGCATGTTGCCTCTTGGCCCACAGCCCGGTAATAAAATTACATTGTACTAGTGAATCACACCCCTGGCCTTGAAGTAATGCACCAGCACATTGGGCTCAAATGGCTTGGAGTAAAAGGCATCAATCCCTGCTGCCATGGCCCTTGAATACTCCGCCAGGCGGGAGCCCGCCGTGACGGCCACAATGGGTGTCTTGATGTATTGATTCATTTTCCGGATCTGGCGTGCAGCAGCAAATCCATCCATCACCGGCATGTGGAGATCCATCAAAATCGCTTCCACTTTGGCGGACTGGCCTTTGAGCATGTCCACGGCCGCCTTGCCATTGCCGGCCACCAACACCTGCGCACCCAATTTGCGCAAGCGTATGGCATTGATTTTTGCAACAGTGGGATCGTCCTCCACCAACAACAAGGTGAGGTTGCTCAACGGCAACTCGCCTTGGCCAAGCGGCCTGACGCGGGCCTGCGTGCTGGCTTGACCAATCAACTGCAGGGGCACCTCAAAACCAACGCAAGTGCCGTGCCCCTCCTGGGTCACCAGGTTGAACCGCCCACCCATCAGCTCGAGGTATTTTTTCGCCAGATAAAACCCGACTCCCATGCCGCCACCACCTCGGCTGGAACGCTCAGCGTGGTTTGAAAATGGCTTGCCAACGACACGCTGCATGGCACTGCTCATGCCCACACCGTCGTCGCACACCTCAAAGCGCACCACAGATTGCGGGTGCGCCACAAATTCCATGCAGATCTTCACCTGGCTTGCACGTGAAAATGTAATGGCATTGGCTACGAAGCCATGCATCATCCTGCCCAAGCGCACACGATCACCCAGCACCACGGGATCAAACTCAAACTTCTCGGACGTGCTGATCGTTCCGACATGCTGGGGAAACATGCGCTGAACAAGCCTCAGCTTCTCCAGCCACAACTGACGCAGATCAAACTCCTCCTCCTCCAGCTGCAACTCGCCGAGCATGCTGTCGGCGTAGTCCATCAACATGCGCACGCTGCGAGTCACGTCGAGATTGGCGCGGTCCAGGTCTTTGAACAGCTCGGCCTGGTCCTCATCCAGTTGCGTGGCAGACAGCTGGTTGAGCATCTCCACCGAATTGTTCAAGGGCGTGCGCAACTCATGGCTGACCACATTCAGAAAATGATTTTGCTGGCGCACCACGCGCATGAGCTCACGGGTCTTGGTTCTCAATCGATCATTGCTTTGCCGCATTTCCTCCAGCAGCAAGGCTTTGTCGGTCACATCGGCAATCGCCAGCGTGATGTAGGTTTGGTCAGCATGGGTCCACACATTCAGTCCAATTTGAACCATCACCGTGTGGCCCGCCTTGTGCAGGGCCGGAAAAAACTGCTGGGCAGTGCCCTGCCCCATCATTCGGCTGGCGGGTGCCTTCAAAAACTGCGCGAACAAGTGGGAATGGTGCGCCCTCTGCGCTGCCGGCATGAGGCACTCCAAAGGTTGGCCGGCCAGCTCCTCCTGCGTGTACCCAAAAAGCGCAGCACAGAATCCGTTCACCGCCACCATTCGGCCAAGCGTATCCACGTGCATCAACCCCACCGGGGTGTGCTCGAGTTGCTGGGAAAATGGAGGATCAAAGTTCACGACATGGTGGCGCAATGAGGAATAAGAAACCCCACTGTGCCACCCTTTTCACCAGGGTCATTCGGGTAGTATCCCCGCAAAAACCCTTCAAATTTCACGAATGAAAATTTACGCCATGTAATTTATTCCAGGAATGAATGAGACCGACAGGCCATGCCATCAACGAAACGCAGCCGAAGACCAACCCTGCCTTGAGTTCGCCGGCTTTGGAGGCAAGGGTCGACCACCCACAACCTTCTCGGTGGCTGAACCATATTGCAACCAGGTCTGGGTGGGCACCACACCCACCCCCGGTTTGGTGTAATCACACACACCTTCAGGGAATATCTGCTTGACCTGTTCGGCAAAGGCCGCCGCATCCCGAATGGCCGGAATGCCCGCGTAATCGGCTGGGTCCACGGGCTTGAGCACGCACTTGTTGGCCAGGGTGCGAATGTCGTCCCCGGCCACCGTGCGCGGCGTGCCAAAGCGGGTTTGCACCAGGGCCTGTTGAACCGCAGCGATGGGTGCCGTGATTTGCGCGGACTGGCCTGTGGGGTCGAAACTCGAGAAGTCGAGCCCGCAGAACTGATTGCTCACCTGGTCAAAAATCTGGCCCGCCTCGGGCGGTGGTTTTGGAATGCTGCTGGAGCGTGCGTTTGGAATGATGGGCTCGGGGTAAAACAGATTCCCGGTCAGCGGCACAAAAGGACCATCATCGGCATAAATGCTCTGCAGGGAAAGACACTTGTCGCGAGCGGCAGACGGCTTGTTGCTCACCACCTTGTCGGGCAGCGGTGCGCTGCTGTCGTCGGCTTCAATGCTGCTTAACCAGCGGTCCATCACGATCAAGGCCTCGGTGCTGTAGGTGGAGTCACCAGCCAGCACCAACTGGCCAAACCAGATCACGTGGTTGTCATGGTGGCCTTGGGTGGCCTTCAAGCGGGCACGCATTTGCCAACTGTGGAAGGCGTCGTGCGCAATGCCGGGGTCTGCACCCCGCAGGTCAATGATGGGGATGTTGCGCATGTGCTCGGCCGTGTTCACCGCACCGGTTTTGTAGGAGTTGGTCAAGGCCAGCGGGTCCGCCTTGGTGCGGCTGGCAATGCGTTGGATGTCCACATCAAAACCGCCAATGTTGCGGTTCAAATCCAAAAACTGGTCTGGCGTGATGGCACCCTGCCTGAGCGCGCCCAAACCATACTGCACGCCCACGTTGTCTAGGGGAACGCCGCCAAATCCACGGTTGATCTTTTTCTCGTTTTCGCTCCACACATCGGGCGTGCGCAGGCCAAACAGCGTGCTCATGTAATCAATCAGGCCACAACGCAAGCCACCCGGATTGTTCACCGGGTCGTAGGGCACCACGGCATCGCGTAGGTTGCGGCAGTTGAATGCGTAGGGGTAGGCTTTGGGGAAAAAGGCGTTGTCCGACAACACCGGGTTCAAAGGCAAGTGGCCATACACCATGCTCCACTGCGCAAAGGGAACAAAACCACGGTTGAAATTGGGGAACTGGTTGGCATTGCTCGCCTCGTTCACGCCCTGATAACGGTTGCCAAAATAAGAATTGAGCAAGTTGTAATCGGCAAACTGCGTGGCGGTGGTCCACACATCCGGGTAAGAGCATTGCACAATGATGCCTTGGTAAATGCCCGGGTAAGCATTGGCAATGTGCTGCTGGGCGATGGCACCACCCGAACAACCTGTGCCAATGGTGTAGCGCAATTCACCATACTGCTCGACAATCCGCTCCTTGGCCATCATCAGGGATTCCGCCGCGGTCACCAGGTTCACATTGTGGCCCAGGTTGGCCAGTGCGGTGGACAATGTAATAAACCCACGCCCCAAGGCCACGGTGATGCTGTCACCCAGCAAAAACTCCGCACCATCCGGTGCAGTGCCAGAAATGTCGCCGTTGGGTGGGTTGCCCGGCCCATAGGTGACACCCACGTTGCCACCGTGATGCACCAGCAGCTTGCCATTCCACTGGGGTTGGGGCTTCCAGGGTTTCCAGTCCTCTGCCGGGTTGTACAGGCTTCGAATCTGGTACCGGTCGCGGTTTTGAACACCCCGCTCGGTGCGGATGATGAACGGCACCGTGACCCCGTGGTCGGTGGTGGTCATTGCAATTTCGTCGGCTGGTGGCGGATTTTGAGGATCGTACGGCAGGAAGGTGGGTGCAAACTCCTGATCCGGAAAATTGGAGTTGGTCAGGAAGTGCTGCAACTTGTCCGCAGGCAAGTACTGGAAGCTGTACTCCGGCGGCTGGTTGCATTGTGCATCCACCGCTTGCTCGTTGTTGCAGGTCCAGGGCTGAATCTGCGGCCCAGAAAACACGGGGCCGCCATGGGGATGATTCACCACCGTGGTCACCAAACGCCCGGTGCTTTTCAAAATGGCGGTGATGCGGTTTTCACCCAGGGGCATGCCTTGCAGCAGGCCCATATAGCGCCCGTTCTCACGCATGGCAAATTGATTGCTTACATCCACCGTGCCCAGCATCACCTTCACGTTTTGCAAGTTGGCAGGGTCTTCGGCGGTGATCTCCACCAACACATCGCCGCCGCTGAGCAAGTCCGCCCTGTTGGACAAAATCCGGATGCCATCGCCCGGATCCGTCTCCACCACAGGGGTTTCCTCGTTGGGGTTGGTAACGGTGGGGCTATCGCTGTCTTCCAGCAAGCTGCCATTGCCTCCAAGGCAGGCAGAAAGCAGCAGCGCGCTGCCGGTCAAGGCAAAACGAAGGCGTAAATTGGTCATGATGTTAATTTTTTGTTAAATGTCTCCTCCACTTGATACCCAGGGCCAATCCCTGACAGATTCACACCACACCTGGTGCCGGGGTGCTATTGCGCGTTTATGTCAACTACCTGACATTGCATACACGATTGAGCGCATTCACAGGGCTGTGGGCTGCCCGTGCTTTTTGGGCATGATGTGTATCAGCCCCAGGTCCATCTGGAGCGTCATGGGCAAACCCGCCCGCAACCCGAGGCGCTGAGCCCCTGACACAGCCAGCTTGAGGGTTTCAAAAGGCGCATGCAGCAGACGCAGGTCCACCCAGCTGAGTTCGCCCAAATCTCGGTGGCCAGCCACCTCCACCGGCAACAACACATGGTTGGGCAAGGCCTCGGTGTGCCCATGCGCATGAAGGCTTAAGCCGTCGGCATGCACAACCCAGTTCACGGCAAAGCCCGCTGGAATCTTGCCTTTGTCCTTCACCCGCAGATCCAGGCCTTGCGCCTGGGCTGCCAAACCTTGGTCCATGGCCCGTGCCCAGCGCAAGATGCCCTGTCCACCATCGCCCTGGCCGCCCAGCCACACACCGCTGAAACGGTTCTGTATGCCCACCAGGTCGGCCACGCGCGCGTTGCGCGGGCGGCGGTGCACATCAAAAGACCGGCCGGTTTGCAACACCTCGCCCTGGTCCATCACCACCAGCGAGTCGCACAACATGCGGGCCTCGTTCAGGTCGTGGGTCACCAGCACCATGGGGATGTTCAGGTCCTTGCGCAAATCGGCAAGCAAACGGTACAGGGATTCCCGGTTCATCTGATCAACGGCCGAAAAAGGCTCGTCGAGCAGCAGCAATTGCGGATCCCTTGCCAGTGCGCGGGCCAGCGCCACCCGCTGTTGCTGCCCGCCGGACAAAGCCGATGGTTTGCGAAAAGCCTCCGCGTGTGTGAGTCGCATTTTTCTCAGCCATTCCACGGCCGCCATCAGGCGATCCGCCTTTGGCACGTGCTGCAAGGCCAAAGCCACATTGCCCGCTGCGTGCAGGTGTGGCATCAGTGCATAGTTTTGAAACACCAGCCCCACGCGCCGCTGCTGAGGACTCAAACACACCCCAGTGGCGGTGTTCAGCCACTCCCTCCCCCCAACCACAATTCGCCCGGCCTGGGGCCGCATCAGGCCAGCCAGCACCCGAAGCATGGAAGATTTTCCGGCACCGGAGGGCCCCACCAAGGCCGTGAGCTCGCCCGATTCGCAGAAAAACTCGCCCTGTAAACGCATGGGGCGGGTTTGGGCCAGCTGGCATTGCAAAGCCATGGTGCTTGGGCTCATGTGGGTTTCCCCCTGCGGTTGGACAGCCACAGGGACGCCACCACTGCAAAAAGGGAAAATCCGAGCAAAGCCAGCGACATTTGATGGGCAGCGTACAGGTCAAAGCTTTGTACGCTGTCATAAATGGCAATGGCCAGGGTGCGGGTTTCGCCAGGGATGCTGCCACCAATCATGAGCACCACGCCAAACTCGCCCAAGGTGTGGACAAATGTAAGCACCATCGCAGCCAACACACCAGGCCAGGCCAAGGGCAACTCCACCTTCAAAAATGTTTGCCATGCGGACAGGCCACTGACTTGCGCTGCCTCGTTGAGGTTGGCCGGTATGGCTTCAAAAGCCCGTTGAATCGGCTGAATCATGAAGGGAATATTGAACACCACCGAAGCCAGCAACAAACCCGCAAAATTGAAGGTGAGCGAGACACCCCATTGCGACTGCAGCCATTGCCCCACGGGCGAAGCGCCACCCACCGCCACCAGCAAGTAATACCCCATCACCGTGGGAGGCAACACCAGGGGCAAGAGGATGGCTGCTTCCAGCCACACCCGACCGGCAAACCGGGTGCGTGCAAGCCAGCGACCGATCAATAGCCCACTGGGCAGGAGCACCGCCAGGGTGGCCAGCGCCAGTTGTACCGACAAAGAAAAAGCTTGCCAATCCATGGGGCTTGTCAGGGGGCAGATCCCGCAGCATTTGGAACTTCATAACCATAGCGCTTCAGGATGGACTGTGCCGGGGCAGACAACAAAAAACGCTGCAAATGCAGGGCTGCGGGCTTGTTGCCCTTGAGCACCACCACCCCTTGCGCCAGGGGTTGATGCCATGATTCAGGCACCAGCCCATGCCGCGTGCTGGCTTGTAACTGCGGCGCCATCGCCAGGGACAAGGCCACCAGGCCGCCCTGCACAGCCCCCGTGCTGGCAAACTGTGCGGCTTGGGAGATGTTTTCCCCCACCACCAGCTTTGGTGCCACGGCCTCCCACACGCCAATGTGGCTGAGGGCCTCCTGGGCACGTGCGCCGTAGGGCGCCAACCTGGGGTTGGCAATGGCCAGCTTTTTGAGTCGACCATCCTGCAAGGCCATTTTCAAGTCGCCCAAGGTGCCGTCGGGCTTCAGGGGAGAATCGTTGGGCACCATCAGCACAAGCCGCCCGCGTGCGTATTGCTGCACAGGCGGATTGGCAAAACCTTGGGCCAGCAACAATTCGGGGTACTCCATGTCGGCAGCCACAAACACATCGAACGGCGCACCCTGCCGGATCTGGCTTACAAAGTTTCCGGATGAACCGTACACCACCTTCACGGTGTGCCCGGTTTCTTTCTGAAAGGCCTTTGCAATGTCCTCGAAGGCGTAGCGCAAGGTGGCGGCGGTGGCCACCGTGATGGTGTCTGCACGGGCGTGGGCAGCCAAAGCCTGCAAACCCATGCAGGCCAACAAACACAGCAAGGCCTTGTCCCAAAAAACGGAATTCACAGGCTGCGCTGGTTGACACGCCTGGACAGCTCGGCCTCCGACTCCACACGCTCGGAATACCGATCCACCAAATGCTGTGCAATGCCCCGTGTCATGTAAGTGAAACGCATCAATTCCTCCATCACATCCACAAGGCGATTGTAATAGGCAGAAGGCTTCATTCGATTTTGTTCATCAAACTCGAGGAAGGCCTTGGCCACCGAGGACTGGTTCGGAATCGTGATCATGCGCATCCAGCGACCCAATACACGCAATTGATTGACAACATTGAACGACTGCGAACCCCCACACACCTGCATCACCGCGAGGGTTTTGCCCTGGGTGGGGCGTTTGGCTCCGCCACTCAGGGGAAGCCAGTCTATCTGGGTTTTCATCACCCCGGTCATGGCACCATGCCGCTCGGGGGAGCTCCACACCTGGCCCTCGGACCAATCTGCGAGTTCGCGCAACTCCAGCACTTTGGGATGCTGCTCATTGGCCTCGTCCACCAAGGGCAAGCCCGCAGGATTGAAAAACTTCACTTCAGCCCCCATGAAGGCGAGCAGGCGACCGGCTTCCTCAGCCAACAACCGACTGAAAGACCGCTCTCGCAACGATCCGTACAGAATGAGAATCCTTGGCGGATGCTCAAGACGGTCGCCGAGCAAGGCCCGATCGAGTGGCTGGTAACAGTCCAAATTCAAATTGGGTAAATCCTTGTTCATCTTTAAAACCAGTTCAGTGACAGTTCAGAGAAGTAGATCACGGCGATGTAGCGCAGCGATTTGCCGATCGCCACCAGCAGCAAAAACTGCCACAGCCGCACACGCATGATGCCAGCGACCAGGGTAAGCGGATCGCCCACCACCGGCGCCCATGCCAGCAGAAGGCTCCACACACCATAACGCTGAAACCAGGCTTGCATGCGCTCAATTTGCTGGGGTGTGAAATAAAACCATTTTTTGTGCTGAAAATGCAGCAGGTACAAGCCAAGCACCCAGTTGACCACAGCCCCCAGGGTGTTGCCCATGGTCGCGGTGAGCAGCAACCAGTGTGCAGGCTCGCCAGCGCGGATCATGGCAAAAAGCACCACCTCCGAGTAAAACGGCAAAATGGTGGCCGCCAGGAAGGCGGAAGAAAAAAGAATGAGGTACGACATGCGCAGAAAACAAATGGCTTGGTGAAGGCAATTATGCCCCACCGCCCTGCCGTCCCCATTCATTCACAACATGTCCACCGCCTTGGCAATGGAAAATGCGCGCTCACGGGGGTCTTTGATTTTGAGCGCAGCCAACAAGGCCGGGGCAACAGACAAACGCCGGAGCTCTCTTGAAAAATCATAGTCTGGCTGCATACCGGCGGCAGCCCGCCGCATCAGGTATTGCCCCTGCTGAAACGCTGGCCGGTGCTTTGGAAAATATCGCTCCACATGCGACAGGGCAAAAACATCGGCAAACAACTCCTGGCGGTGGCGTCGGTTGACGGGGCCAAAATCGATGCTTTCGTGGCCTTGCACACAGTGCCCCGACTCGTGTGCAAAGAAAGCCTCATAGACCACCTGCTTGGGCAAGCCCTCGAAAAAAATCAGGTATTGCTCAAAGCTGTGCCACGTGGCGTCCTGGGTGCTGATGAAAAACGTGCACCGCTTTCTCGCGGGGTCATACTGCGCCAGGATGGCCGAGGCATGCGGGGTTTGATGCCCAATCAGCTTGAACTCCACCGTGTATCCATGCATTCGCGCATAGCCCCGGCCCACGCTGCCGGCAATCTTGTCGATCAGCTCGGCGTCGTCAAAGTCTTCAAAACCATTGGCCTTGGCCGATGTGGGCAAGGCGCAGGCAAAGACCAAACCACAAAGCATCGAGGCGAATTGGCGCAGTGTCATGGCTACCCCACATGTTGAACACGCCCCCGAACCGCGGTTTTAAGCGGCCAGCCACTGAACCGTTTTGGCCCAGATGGTGGCGGGCGACTCCTTGCCGCTCATGATACCAATGTGGCCACCCGGGCCAACAAAAAATTCCGATTTGTCAGAGCCCACCACTTTGGTGATCGGCTTGCAGCAGGGCACATTGGCCAGGTTGTCGGATTTGCCGGCAATGCCGAGCACCGGGCAAGTGATGTTCTTGAAATTCACCACGGTTTTGCCCACCTTGAAGTGGCCGTGTGCGGTTTCGTTTTCAAGCCAGATGCTGCAAAACCAGTCCCGAATGGCGCCACCCGGATAGGCCTCCAGGCTGTCGATGAATGCAGCCTGGTTGGCGTGCTGGGCCACGTATTCGCGATCATCCAGTTGCGTCAGCAAATTCCAGTACCCTTTCAGGCTGCCCACGGGGTCCAGCAATTTGAATCCAATCACATTCACCCAGCCCGGTGTGTACAAAAGCTTGGCAGGCATTTTGCGGAAATTGATTTTTGCGGCCTTCAACATGTGGGCCAAGCGCTTGTACTGCTTGCCCACAGCGCCGTTGGCATGGCCATCAATCGGCGTGCCATAGGTGACGATTTTGTGAATGTCGGGGTCTTGGGTGAGTGCCGTGTAGGCCAGGCACATGCCGCCACCCATGCTCCAGCCTTGCAGATTGAGCTTCTTGCTGCCGCTGTGCTGGCGCACCGCCTGCAAACAGGCGGGCAAAAACTCCTTGATGTAATGCTCAAGCGTCAACCCGGCCTGCTTGCGTGTGGGCTTGCCCCAGTCCACCAGGTACACATCGTAGCCCTGCGCCATCAGGTAACGCACAAAGCTGCGCTCGGGCAAAAGGTCGTAAACATACATGTTCACCGCCAGGGGAGCCACCAGCACCAAGGGAATGGCGTGGCGCTTTTTGTTCACAGGCAAGGTCTCCTCGCCCACAACAATGCTGTCTTCCTGCAAGGGCAGGTAGTGACGGACACTGTGAATACCCGCTTCATGAATGATTTCGTAGGGTTGCAAACCTGCACGCACCATCGACCGCGCCTTGAACAGGCGATCCCAGCCATTGGTTGACATGTGACTGATGCGGCGAAGACTCAAAGCGTTTGAAGCCATGGCGATGTATCCATTGTTGTGGTTGCTTTAGCGATGCGGCTGATTCTAGCAGGGCAAATTGCTTGCACGCTGGTGCAGGTGCTCTAAAGTTACTTCAAAGTCACATATTCACAAATCCTCATTTCCAGGCCAGGCCCAGGGTGAGACCCGCCAGCAACTGGCGCTCACTGGCAGGTTCAAAAAACCGGCCAAGGTTCTGGTTCACGATCACCGAACCCACGTATTGCCTGCCAAACACATTGTCCACTCGGGCATGGGCCCTCAGGTGCCAACCACCTTGCAAGGGCCAGCGCTGGCTGGCACGCAGGTTGAGCACGCTGTGGCTGGGCGCGACGGCATCGTTGGCGTCGTTGGCAAACATGCGGTCCGCGTAGCGAATTTCTGCTGCCGCCTCAAACCTGGGATTTGGCTTGAACAACAATTCACCAAACAATGTTTTTCGAGGAATGCTCGGCAAACGGTTGCCAGCAACAATTGCATTCACAGAATCGTCGTAAGTGGCCCGAATGTAATTGAATGCAGCACTGCCCTGCCATGCCGGGCCAAAAACATGTTGCACCGCCAGCTCAAGGCCCTCACGGCTGGTTCCCCCGGCATTCTGGAACGAGGTCACACCACCGGCATTGGCCAACACCACAATCTCCTGGTCGGTTTCTACCGTGTACAGGGCTGAATTCAAGCGGGTGTGGCTGCCAAGGCGAGTCTTCAAGCCCAGTTCAAGCTGCTGGCTTTTGGCGGCATCCAGCTGGGAATTGAAATTGGGGGTTGGCGGCGCCACCGACAGGTAGGCGGTTTCCAGCAATGTGGGGGTTTCAAAACCCTCGCCATAGGCAATGTACGTGTTCAGGTTGGGGCTCACACGGTAGGTCAGCCCCATGTTGGCTGTGAGTTCCTCGTATTTTTTGCTTCCGCTCCCATCGCCATCCACCAAAAACCGGTCACGCGATTCAATGTCAATCGCCGAGTTTCGCAGCCCGGCCAGCACGCTCCAGCGGTCTGCAAAAAACCACTCGCCTTGCAAATACTGGTCAAACTGGCTGGCCGCGTTGGCCTCGTCACGGCTCAAGGCCGACGGCACCGCCGAGAATCCACGCCGCGCTTGCTCAAGCTCGCCCACCGTGACACCGGCCTGCGCAAACAGCGGCTTGCCAGCCAAATCAAACTGGTGGGCCAGGCGCAAGTCTGCACCCGCGTATTGATTTTTCAGGTCAATCACGGCGGCGCTGGCCAGCACCTGTCGAATTGCCCGATCGCCGTAGTACGGGCTGAAGGTCAGGCTGGTCGACGGCGAAAACGCATGCGCCAGCGTGATGCCGGTTTGGCTTTGCTGCACGGTTTTGTTGGCGTTGTTGGCCACCGCATTGATGCCCGCCTGCTTGCGGTTTTGTGCCAGCTGATTGGCATTCAAACCACCCGGGTCTTGGGCCAGAGGAATGTCCACATGATTGAGCACCCAGCTTAAACGCGTGGCCGGGGTCAGCGTCCACACCATCTTGCTGTTGAAATTGTCTCGCCTGGCCTTGCTGTGTGCCCGGTAACCATCGGTTCGGAAGGTGGAGGCGTCCACCACAAAGCCGGCCTGCCCGTCGCCCCTGGACAGCTTGACGCCGCTGCGGCGCGTGTTGTCGCTGCCAAACACCTGGTCAAATTCCAGTTCAGTGCCTGCCACCGGGTCTTCTGTTTCAATCAGGATCACGCCCCCTGAGGAATTGCCATACAGGGACGAAAACGGCCCCCGCAACACCTCAATCGACTTGGCAGCGCTCAGGCTGAAATGGGAAATCTGTCCCGATCCATCGGGCATGGTGGCGGGGATGTTGTCTGAAAACAGCCGCACGCCACGAACGCCCGAGGTGGCCCGTGCACCAAACCCCCGAATGGAAAGCTGAAGGTCTTGCGCAAAATTGTTGCGGTTGTTGATCACCAGGCCAGGCACACGGGTCAGGGTCTCGGACAGGTTCACCCTGAACCCCCCCGCCATTTCAAGGGTGTCTGCCTGCAACTTGTCCACCGATGCAGGCACTTCAAAGGCATCTCGCGCAGTGCGGGTGGCCGACACCACGGTCTCATCCAGGGTGGTGGGCCGCTCTTGGGCGTGAACAGCCAGGGCAGGAAAAAACAGCAGCGCACCGGTGACGGCCAGCACAGCATGGAGGGGGCGGCTTGTGAACATCATTGCACGACTCATTGTTGCATGCGTTCAATGTACAAAATTTTGGTGGCAAGCGGCCCGCCAGGCATGAAAATGCCCCGCACATCAACTACAAAGTTCCACGGTTTTGTAGAATCCAAGTAACATCATGCCAAACAAACCGGCCACGCCGGGCAATCACAATCACAGGAGACCCCCATGTTGCACGCCCTTGAGGTGCTGTTTTTGCGCATCTACATGATGATTTTCAAAGCAGTCACGGCCATCATGCCGTTCAAGTGGCCCAAGGTGTTTGAGGGCAACCAGTCATCTCTCGATTTGGTGCGGCACATGGCACAACAGGGCCATGGCAGCATCCTGATCGTGACCGACGCCGTGCTCATGAAGCTGGGCGTGCTCAACGCGATTCTGGCCGAGCTGGACAAGCTGAAACTCCGCTACGCCGTGTACGACGGCGTGGAGCCCAACCCCACCGTGGAGCAAATTGAGGCGGGTTATCAAATCCTGAAGCAGAACAACGCCCAGGCCATTCTGGCCGTGGGCGGCGGCAGCCCGATCGACGCCGCCAAAATGATTGGTGCGCGCGCCAAAAACGAAAAACCCATTGTAAAAATGACTGGCCTGTTCCGCGTCTGGCGGGGCATGCTGCCGCTGTACGCCGTGCCCACCACAGCGGGCACGGGGTCTGAATGCACCATTGCTGCGGTGGTCACCGACACCGCCAACAAACGCAAACTGGCCGCGATGGATTTGAAACTCATGCCCACGGCCGCCGCGCTCGACCCAGCGCTCATGGTCGGCTTGCCCGCCCACATCACCGCAGCCACGGGGATGGATGCCCTCACCCATGCCGTGGAAGCGTTCGTTTCTCGCAACGCCATGAAAAAAACCGATGAAAAGGCGATTGAAGCCACCAAACTCATCATGCAATACCTGGAAACGGCAGTGGCCGACGGCAGCAACCTGGAGGCCCGCCAAAAGATGGCCCGCGCTTCCCACCTCGCTGGCATCGCGTTCACACAGGCAGGCGTTGGCTATGTGCATGCGATTGCACACAAGTTTGGCGCGCTCTACCACACGCCGCATGGCCTGGCCAACGCCATCGTGATGCCCCATGTCCTGGATTATTCACTGCCCAACTGCGCTGACCGGCTGGCCACACTGGCCCGCCACTGCGGCATTGGCCAGGCGGGGGCAGACGATGTGCACGTGGCGCAGGCTTTCGTGCAACGCATCCGGGAAATGAACGCCAAATTCGGCATTCCCACCCAGCTCAAAGACCTCAAGGCGGGTGACATCCCCGAGATCGCCAAGTCTGCCATCGGCGAAGCCCGCTTCACCTACGCCGTGCCACGCTACATGAACCGCCCTGTGGCCGAGCAATTGATACGCCACATGTTGCCCACTGGTGCATAAACCCATTGCACATAAACAACAAAGCCCGCAAATGCGGGCTTTTTCATTAAAACTTCACTCATCGGGACTGTAACTTTTTCTCAAGTTCAGCGATCTTATAGGGAGCTCGCTCAGGTTGGGCGAGACAATGCGCACAAAGCGCCTTTCTGCAAGAGGATGTAATAGATGAAGACAGCATTGGGAATCAGTTTGGCCGCCGCAATGGCTGGCATGGCCATGGGTGGGAATGCCATGGCACAAAATTCTGCCCCGGCCGCCGATCCGGTGAGCCTGGTGGATGGTTTGGAAGGTGTATTTGGCACACACGCGGGTTTCCGCCGCTCTGGCGCGCGCGGCGTGTGCGCAGAAGGCACATTCACCGGCAACCGCGCGGGCGCGGCCCTCTCCAAGGCTTCCGCATTCAGCGGCAAGCCCGTGCCTGTTACCCTGCGCTTCTCCATGGGTGGTGGCAATCCCAACGCCCCTGAAAACAGCAAAAGCGTGCGAGGCCTGGCAGCCCAGTTCAACCTGCCCAATGGCGAACAGTGGTTGATGGCCAACATCTCTGCACCATTCTTCACCTCGGCAACCCCGGAAGGTTTCCTCGCCTTCCTGGAAGCCCGTCGCCCCGACCCCGCGACCGGCAAACCCAACCCTGAAAAAATTGCCGCCGCAGCAGCCAAATACCCCGACTACAAACCACAGATGGAGTGGTTGGCCAAAACTGGCGTGCCCGCCAGCTATGCTGCAGTGAATTACTGGGGTGCCAATGCATTCATCTTCACCAACGCCAAGGGCCAAAGCCAGGCTGTTCGCTGGATGTTTGAGCCGGTCACCGGGCAAGAATTCATCGACAGCGAAAAGCAGCCCACCTACTCCAAGGTCTTCCTGGAAGACGAGCTGAAAGGCCGTGTGTCGCAAATCCCCGTGGTTTTCAAC